>CAMFSB010000020.1 GCA_945982465.1 uncultured Faecalibacterium sp.
TCCCCCGCTTGCTAAAAGCCGTACCCGGCTCTATGCTTTCGCCCCGCGCGCGGGGCGGCGCGGCAGACGGCCGGCTTGAGCAGCAAAGCGCGGCAGTCCAAAGCATTTTTGCCTTTGGACTGCCGCGCTTGATTTTTTATGGGAAAACTCTCGCAAAAAGCCCTTCTGCGCAAAAGGATTTTTGCGCAGGATCAAAAGTTTTTGCCCCACTTTTTTCAAAAAGTGGGAACAGCGGGCCGCTTACCGGCTGGCCAGCACGTCGGCGTAGAACTGATCCATCGCCTCTTTGGTGGGGAAGGTGGCCACGTACATCTGGTTGGCCATGGCGCCGGCCAGCGCGTCGGGGATGCGCTCCACCATCTTTATCTGCGGGCCGTATTTTTCCAGGATCTGCTCGTGGCTGAGCACAAAGTCCTTGCCGTCGCGGCGGCCGGCGTAGGCGCAGTAGGCGTGCTCGCCGGTGGGCATGGTGGACTGGTCGAACGCGATCATATCCGCCCAGATCTTATACACGTTGGTGCTGTTGGCGTAGTTCATCATATCGGGGCTGAAGCCGCCGCAGGGGCGCATGTTCACTTCCAGCGCCACCACGTCGCCCTTTTTGCCCATGCCCGGCTGGTCCTGCGTCAGGCGGAAGAACTCGAAGTGCACAAAGCGGCTCTTTACGCCAAAGCTCTTGACCGTGGCACGGCCGGCGGCGCGGGTGTCGGCGGGCAGGTCCTTGACGATGTAGTAGATGGAGTTGTCGTTGTCGTTGACGATATCCATGATGGAGAACGGCGTCACGTTGCCCGTTTCAAAAATCGGCTCGCCTGCGGCGTTGATGATGGCGTCGTAGGAGTTGACCTCCGCGTGGATGAACTCCTCCATAATATAGCGCACGCCCGGCTCGCGCTTTGCCTGCAAAAAGTCGGCCAGGTCAGCGTCGCTGTTCAGCTTGTAGGTATGGGACGCGCCCACGCCGTTGTCGGGCTTGACCACCACCGGGTAGCCTACCTCTTTGATAAAGGCGGCGCAGCCGGCCGCGTCGTCCACAATATGGTAGCGGGCGGTGGGGATGCCGGCTTTCTGGTAATATTCCTTCATGCCGGACTTGTACTTGATGCGGGGCATGTCCTCCACCTGGAAGCCGCTGGTAATGTGGAAATCGGTGCGCAGGGCGGCGTCGCGCTCCAGCCAGTATTCGTTGTTGGATTCCAGCCAGTCGATACGGCCGTACTTGTGGATGAAGAACGCCACGGCGCGGTACACCTCGTCGTAGTTTTCCAGGCTGCCGACCTTGTAATACTCGTTCAGGCTGGCTTTCAGCTCGGGCATCAGCTCATTGTAGGGCTGGTCGCCCACGCCCAGCACGTTCATGCCGTTGTTTTTCAGCTCGCGGCAGAACTGCCAGTAGTTGGTGGGAAAATTCGGTGAGATAAAGACGACGTTTTTCATGGTTTCCTCCCTCTTTTTTCTCCGTTTTACGCTGCGGCCCGCTGCGGGCCGCCGTTTTCCGTTTTTGGGGGCCGGGTGCTGCGGCTTGTTTTGCGCCGCGCCCGGCCATCTCCCCGCTGCCGCGGGCGGGGCTTATTCGCCCAGCAGGTAGGGCACAAAGTACACCACCTGTTTATACCACCAGTCCCAGTCGTGGGCGCAGTCGTAGCCCCAAAAGTCCACCCAGGTGCCAATGCCCTTGCTGCGCAGGATGCTTTGCAGCTGGCGGGTGGAATCCGGGATCTCCCACGGGCCCTGGCCCACGCAGATCACGGCCCGCTGGCTGTTGTACAGCCCAATGTAGGGGTGGTCGGCAGGCAGGTTGGCCATGTAGTCCACCGGCGAGTTGGCGTACACCACCTCGTCCATGTAGCCGTCGAAGCCATAGCTGGCGGTGTAAATGCCCGACAGCGCCAGCAGCCCGCTGAACAGGTCCGGCCGGCGGAAGTACAGGTTGGCCGCGTGGGGGGCGCCCAGGCTGCACCCAAACGCGAGGATGCCGGGGGCCTCGGCCCAGCCGTTGCGCTCGCAGGCCATGGCCTGAATGAACGGGACCATCTCGTAGAACAGGTAGTCCATCCACTGTTCATGCCGGCGGGCGCGCCAGTACGGGTCGCCGCCCTTGTTGGACCAGGTCTCCAGGTCCAGCGTGTCCACCGCGAACACCATCACCTGGCCCGACTCGATCCACGGTGCCCACACCTCGGCCATGTGGAAATCCTCGAACGAGAAAAAGCGCCCGTCCTGGCAGGGGATAAACAGCACGGGCCGGCCCGCGTGGCCGTACACCTTGCACTCCATATCCCGGCCCAGCGTGGGGCTGTACTCCTTAAAATACTGTGTCTGCATGGGGGGATTCTCCTTTTTTGATCCATCTGCGCGGGGGCACGCCGGCCCTGCCGCGTTTTCCATCCTTTCCCGCGAAGCCGCCGCGCTGTGCCGCGGGGAACCGGTCATTCCTCTTCGATGCCGTACATCAGCGTCCCGACAAAAAACGGCAGCTGCCGCTCCCAGCTTGCCTCGCAGTGGTCGCCGCCGGGCACCACCCGGCTGGTCAGCAGCACGCGGCGGCTTAAAAGCTGGCTGGTCACGCGGGCAAACTGGTTTTCCATCACCTCGTGGTTGCTGAATTCGTTGGCGCCGTAATCCATGTACACCACGGTGTCGGGGGCCACATCGGCGCTGCGGACCAGCCGGGCGATGCGGTCGGGCGCCACCCACACCGAGGGCGACAGCGCCGCCGCCCGGCCGAACACCTTGTTGTATTCCAGCACGGCGTACAGGCTCATCAGCCCACCCATCGAGCTGCCGGCGATCAGCGTATGCTGCCGGTCCGGCAGAGTGCGGTAGGTGCGGTCGATATACGGCTTGAAGGTGTGCACGAACCATTCCATCGTTTCGCGGCCGCGGCCGGGCACATAGCCCAGGTCGGGGTCGTGGAAGGTGTAGGGCGAATATTCCGACAAGCGGCCGTTGTCCGGGCTGTGGTTGCACTCCACGGCTGCAACGATCAGCGGCGTTTCGGTGTAATCCAGGTACTCGCCCAGACCCCAGCTTTTGCCGTAGGTGGCGTCGGCGTCAAAAAAGACGTTGTGGCCGTCGAACATGTACAGCACCGGGTAATGCCGCCCGGCGTCCTCAAAATAGCCCTCGGGCAGGTACACATAGGCATTGCGCGGCTCATCGCCCGTCAGCTGCGGGATCGTGAGGCTCCATTTTTCGATCATAATACTGGCTGATCCGTTCCTTTCAGGCGCCGCGGCCGCGGCGCATACTGCGGGTTATGGTTTGCAGTTTATCACAGTGAAGCGCCGATTGCAATTCCGTTCCGGCCCCGGGGCTGCTGAATTTTGCTCGTGTTTCGGGCATAAAAGTGTACGATTTGGACACGCGGCTGCAAAATCGCCGTTCTTTACCCGCCGCACGGGTACGGCGCTTCGGCCCCGGCGCCGGGCGCGATGGCCAAAAAATGCGCGTGAGGAGCCAGTCTCCCCACCCCAGCCGAAAGCCGCCGACGACGAAAATTCCGGCCAAAACGCCTCACCCCAAAACCGCCGCGCGGGGCCAAAATACACCGCCCGCCCCACCCCGGCAAGCCGCTGGCCCGGCGGCGCGGCGGCCCGTCTTTGCATGCCCGCGGCAGGGTTAGGGGCGCGCTTTTGCACGGCGCAGGGGCCGGCGGGCGCCCGCGCCGCCCCCTGCTGCCGTTTTTTGCCGCACGGGCGCGTATTCAGAATAAATTTTGAATATTTTATTGATTGAAGCAAAAAAACAACAAAAGATTTTTGCGGGAATCCTTGACCGGATGCGCCGCGTTTGCTATTATGAAATCCGGTAAAAAACGTGTATTTTAACTGCATGCGCTTTGTATCTATCTGCAATTTTTAATTTGTACAGGAGGCATCCACCATGAACACCCGCATTCGTACGCTTCGCAAAACCTTGGGCCTGAGTCAGACAGAATTCGGCGAACGGATCGGTCTGCGGCAGGCCTCCGTCAGCTGCATGGAGCGCGCCAGCTTTACCGTCTCCGAAAAGACCATCGAGGCGATCTGCGCCCAGTTCGGCGTAAACGAGGCCTGGCTGCGCACCGGCGCCGGCTGCATGTTCTGGGAAGACGAAAAAAAGCGGCAGGATTTTCTGGCCCTGTTCGACCGGCTGGACCCCGCTTTGCAGGAATATCTCATCCACATCACCCAGCAGCTTGTGGACGCCCAGACCGCCATGCTCAGCCGTGAGCGCTGAGCCTTTCCCCCGCCGCCCGGCGGGGCTTTTTTGTGCGGCGGGGTTTCAGGCCAAACGCAGCCTTGCCGCCGGGCAGGTTTTCCCCGCCTGCGCGGCAGCCCGCACTTCGCCGGTCTGCCCGCCCCGCCGCCCGGCGGGGCTTTTTTGTGCGGCGGGGGTGAAATCCTGCGTGTTTTGCTGGCGCTGGCCGCCGCTGTGTGGTACACTAAAGGCAAATACGGGCCGGCCGGCCCCGGCGCACCGCCCGGGGCCCGGCGCGGCGGACGGAACGATTAAGGAGGTACCCCTTATGGTCGATTTGAAAGCCAAACCCTATTGCCTTTCTGACGAGGACATTGCCTGGGTGCAGGGCACCATCGCCGGCATGACCGACGAGGAAAAGGTGGGCCAGCTGTTCTTCCAGCTCACCGCCAGCCAGGACGAAGCGTACTTGAAAGAGTTGATGGAAAAGTACCATCTGGGCGGCTGCCGCTACAACGGCATGCCCGGCGCCAGAGTGCTGGCCCAGAACGCCGTGCTGCAAAAGTACGCCAAGGTGCCGGTGTTCATCGCCTGCAATACCGAGCAGGGCGGCAGCGGTGCGTGCTCCGATGGCACCTTCATTGCCAGCGGCATCAAGATCGGCGCCACCGGCAACGTGGAATACGCCCGCGATCTGGGCCGCATGTCCAACGAGGAGGCCGCGGCCATCGGCTGCAACATGGCCTTTGCCCCCGTGTGCGACATCCATTACAACTGGGAGAACACCGAGGTGGTGTCCCGCGCGTTCGGCAGCGACCCCGACCGGGTGGCCGCCATGAGCAAGGCCTATATGGAGGGCGCACAGTCCATTCCGGGCTTTGCCAGCGTGGCCAAGCACTTCCCCGGCAACGGCCAGGACTTCCGCGACGCGCACCTGTCCAACAACATCAACAGCTTTGGCGAAGAGCAGTGGATGGCCACCTACGGCAAGGTGTACAAGACCCTGATCGACGGCGGGCTGTGCGGCATTATGGGCGGCCACATCCTGATGCCCGCCTATATGCGCGAGGTGCGCCCCGGCATTGCCGACGACGAGATGCTGCCCGCCACCCTGTGCCCCGAGGTGATGACCGGCCTGCTGCGCGGCAAGCTGGGCTTCAACGGCATGGTGGTCACCGACGCATCCCACATGGTGGGCATGACCGACCGCATGTCCCGCAAGGACATGCTGCCCGCGTCCATCAACGCCGGGTGCGATATGTTCCTGTTCTTCAACGACCCCGACGAGGACTTTGCCACCATGCTGGACGCCTACCGCACCGGCGTCATCAGCGAGGAGCGCATGACCGAGGCTCTGACCCGCATCCTGGGCCTGAAAGCGCGCCTGGGCCTGCATAAAAAGGCCAAGGAAGAGCTGGTGCCCGCCCCCGAAACGCTGGCCGGCGCCCTGGGCAAGCCGGAGTACAAGGCGGTTTCCAAGGCCATCAGCGACGACTGCATCACGCTGGTGAAGTACAAGGACGAGGGCGTGCTGCCCCTGACCCCCGAAAAGTACAAGCGCATCATGATCGTGTATGTCAAGGGCGCCGACGGCCCCATGGCCGCCCTGGCCGCCATGGCGATGGGTGCCGGCGCGGCCCGGCAGACCCCCGCCGAGGTGCTGCGCGACAAGCTGATCGCCCAGGGCTTTGACGCCTTTATCTACGAAAGCCCGCTGGACAAGATGAAAAAGCAGATCGCCGCCGGCGAAAAGCCCAACCTGAACCTGTACTTTGCCGGCAAAAACGCCATTGCCGACTTTGTGGCCGGGCAGGATCTGGTGATCACGCTGTGCGACGTGGCCAACGGCCGGCCTGTGTTCGGCCTGAGCAAGGGCGGCGGCGAGATCCCCTGGTATGTGTTCGAGCAGCCGGTGGTGGCCATCAGCGTCAACGCGCCCACCATGCTGGCCGATATCCCCATGGTGCGCACCTATATCAACGCCTACGACTCCAAGCCCGACACCATGGACGCCCTGGTCGCCGACCTGATGGCCGGCCCCGAAGCGTTCAAGGGCAAGGACCCCATCGACAGCTTCTGCGGCCTGTGGGACACCCGCATCTGACCGCGCCCCGGCCTGACCGGCCCCGCGCGACCAAAAACAGCAGCGCCCGCCCCTGTGCGAACAGGGGCGGGCGCTTTTTTTGCGCGAGGGGGCTGCCGGGGGGCGCGCCGTATATCCCGGGGCAGGCGCTTTTAGTGCGCAGCGGTCTGCCGCGGGGCGGGGCGGGTGCCGCACGCCCCGGTCATGCGCGTTTTGCGCGCAGCGGTCTGCCGCGGGGCGGCCCGTTCAGGGCATAGCCGCACCCGCTTAGGGCAGCAGCTCCATCAGGCGCAAAATCTCGGCCCGGCTCGGCTCCGACAGCAGTGCGTAGCGCTCCAAAAGCGCCTTCTGCTCCGCGTCCAACGGCACCGGGCCGCCGCCGTCCTCCGCAAAAAACTGGGCCAGCGTGATGTCCAGCGCGCCGCACACCGCCTCGATGGTGGCCAGCGACGGGGCCGTGCTACGCGCAAACATCGTTTGCAGCGTGGTGGCCGAAAGCCCCGCCTTTTTGGAAAGCATATACATCGACCAGCCTTTTTGCTGCATCAGCTGGCGGATCCGTGCCGACGCATCCATGCCGATCCCCCCGTTTCTGCGGCCGGGCCTGACGGCCCGCGCCCTCTTTTTTTGATTGTACTATCGCTTTTGTGCTAGAGTAAGCCCGGGAATGTATTGCATTTATAAAACATATGCGTTATAATTGCGTCGCATGGCCGGGCCATATGCCGGGCCGTGCGGAAGTTGACCAAAAAAGGAGCCGATGCAGCATGTGTGGGATCACAGGGTTTGTGGGCGAGCCGCCCGCGGGCGGGGCGCGGCCGGTGCTGGAGCAGATGCTGGCACGCATTGCCCACCGCGGGCCGGACGGCCAGGGCCTGTGGACCGGCGGGCCGGCGGCACTGGGCCACTGCCGCCTGGCCATCGTGGACGCCGCGGGCGGCGCCCAGCCCTTTTGGAACGAGGACCACACCGTGGCGGTGGTGTTCAACGGTGAGATCTACAACCATGCTGCCCTGCGCGCCGAGCTGGAAGCGGCCGGCCATCGCTTTGCCTCACGCTGCGACACCGAGGTGCTGGTGCACGGCTACGAGGCCTGGGGCAGCGCCCTGCCCGCAAAGCTGCGGGGCATGTTTGCCTTTGCCGTGTGGGACTGCGCGGCCGGCACGCTGTTCTGCGCCCGCGACCCGTTCGGCGTCAAGCCGTTTTACTACTACCAGGGCGGCGGGGCGTTTTTGTTTGGCAGCGAGATCAAATGCTTTTTGCCCCATCCGGCCTTTGACAAGGCGCTGAACACCGCCCAACTGGAGCCTTATCTCTCCTTTCAGTATTCCCCCGGCGACGACACCTTTTTTGCCGGCGTCAAAAAGCTGCCGCCCGCCCACTGGCTGCGCTGGCACGCCGGCCGGCTGACGCTGGGCCGCTACTGGCAGCCAGCGCTGTGCCCCGCGCCGGAGGGCGATGCCGGATGGTGGGCGCGGCGCATCCACGCCGCCCTGACCGAAAGCGTGCAGGCGCATTTGCAGGCCGACGTGCCCGTGGGGTGTTTTTTGTCCTCCGGGGTGGATTCGTTGTATCTGGCGGCGCTGGCCGGTCCGCGGGCGGCTTTTTCGGTGGGCTTCAGCGACCGGCGCTACAGCGAGCTGGATAAAGTGACCGCCGCGGCCCGGCAGCTGAGGCTGCCCCTGCGGGGCCGCTGCATCGCCCCTGAGGAATACTGGGCCGCTTTGGGCGGCATCCAGTACGCCATGGACGAGCCGCTGGCCGACGCATCCGCGCCCGCACTGTACTTTCTGGCCCGGACGGCGGCCCAAAGCGTCAAGGTGTGCCTTTCGGGCGAGGGGGCCGACGAGCTGTTCGGCGGCTACAACGTGTATGCCGACGCCCTGGCCCGCCCCCCCTCCGCCCGTCTGCCCGCGCCGGTGCGCCGGGCGGCGGGGGCGGCGGCAGGCCGGCTGCCGCCTGTGCGGGGCGTCAATTTTCTGGAGCGCCACAGCCAGCCGCCGGCCCAGCGGTATATAGGCCCGTCGGAGCCGTTTACGCCGCGGCGGGCGCGGCGGCTGCTGCGGCCCGGGCTGGGCGGTACCCCGGCGCAGGCCTTTGCCGCCCCCTGCCGGGCCGATGCGGCCGGGCTCGACCCGGCGGCGCAGCTGCAAAGCTGCGACCTGCGCCTGTGGCTGGTGGGAGACATCCTGCTCAAGGCTGACAAAATGAGCATGGCCCACGGCTTGGAGGTACGGGTGCCCTACCTTGACCGGGAGGTATTTGCGGCGGCTGCGGCTGTGCCCGCCGCCCTGCGGGCCAACAGCGGCGCCACCAAGCTGGCGCTGCGGCAGGCGGCGCAGACCGTGCTGCCGCCCGCTTTGGCGCAGCGGCGCAAGCTGGGCTTTCCGGTGCCGGTGCGCGCCTGGCTGCGGGACCCGCAGTTTCTGGCACAGGTGGAGCAGGCTTTCCACAGCGAGGCGGCGCGGGAATTCTTTCGCCCAAAGGCGCTGGAACAGCTGCTGGCCTGGCACCGCAGCGGCCGGTGCGATGTGTGGCGGCAGCTCTGGTGCGTGTACATGTTTTTGGTGTGGTACCGGGAATACTTTATCCTGCGCTGAACCGCGCGCAAAAGACCGCGCACCCCAAAAACAGCAGCGCCCGCCCCCGTGCGACCCGGGGCGGGCGGTTTATGCGCGAGGGGGCTGCCGGGGGCAGGCTGTTCCGACCGGGGCAGCACAGGCCGCGGCAGGCACAGCTGCGGGGCGGAACAGCGGCTGCCTTGCTCCCGCCGCGGTCAGCCGCCGCGGCGGCGGCGTTCGGCCAGGGCGGCAGCGTTGCGCTCCACCTGCCGCCTGCCCAGCGGGTATACAAAGGCCAGCAGCACAAACACCGCCAGATACGCCAGGGCGGGCACGCCGGTGCAGATGCTGTAAATGCCGCGCAGCGTGCGTTCGCTTTGCTGTACGGCGCCCTGGCCGGGCGTGGCGCTTACATAGCCGATGGCTGACAGCGCAAACCCGCCGATGCCGCCGGCCAGCGCCTGGCCCACCTTACGGCTGAAGGAATACACGGCGTACACGGTGCCGTCATCGCGCCGGCCGGTGCGCACCTCCTGGTCGTCGATGATGTCGGTGATGAAGGCCCACACCACCATGTTGAAAAAGCCCATGCCCACCGAGGCGGCCAGCATCATGCCGATGTAGGCATACGGGTTTTGCAGGCGCAGCACATACAGCGCGGCGTAGACCACGGCGGCCACCGCCACGCCCACGGTGCTGCATTCCTTTTTGCCGAACCGGGCCGAAAGCCGCCCCGCCAGCGGGGCCAGCACCAGCATGGGCACAAAGCTGGCCAGCGAATTGATGCTGAGCAGGGCGGCGCTGCCAAAGTAATCGCTGAACAGGTACACCGTCATGCTTTGGCTGAGCAGCTGGGCCAGCAGCATGGCCAGCGCCGAGCCGATCAGCGCCAGCAGCGCCCGGTCGTGCACCAGCGCCCGCACCACCCCAAAAAAGCCCACGCCGTCGCGCCCGGCCTGCCGGCCGGGCAGGTGCACGCGCTCTTCGGTCAGGCCGTAGCACAAAAGGTAGCACACCAGCGCCAGCGCGCCGAACAGCACCGCCGCCAGCAAAAATCGCTGGGGGATCACAGCCTGCACGCCGTTTTCCTCGCGGAACAGCAAAAGCGGGCTGAGCGTGGTGATGGGGATGGCCGCGCACATGGCGCCCATGCTGCGCCAGGTGGACAGGCTGGTGCGGTGGGCTGGCTCGGGGCTGAGCACCGAGGCCATGGCCCCGTACGGGATGTTGGCGGCGGTGTAGCACACCGACCCCCACAAAATATAGGTGACGAACATATACCCGATGCGCGCCGGCATGGGCAGTGCGGCGGCCGGGTACAGGTACATCAGCGCGTTGAGGAGGAACAGCGGCAGCGCCATGCGGCGCAGCCACGGGCGGAAACGGCCGTTCGGCCCTTCGGGCAGGGTGTCCACCAAACGGCCCATGCCCACATCGGTAAAGGCGTCCACAAAGCGGGCCGCCACAAACAAAATGCCCACCACAAACGGCGACACGCCGAACACGTCGGTGTAGAACTTGAGCAGGTAGTTGCCCGCAAAAATAAAGGTGAAATCGTTGGCCATATCGCCGCACAGGTAGCCGATCTTGTCGCGCAGGCCAAACGGCCGCTGCGTTTTGGGTTGCTGGGACACAGGCTCTGCCTCCTCCGGGCCGGGAACCGCGCCGCCGGGCGGCGCTTCCGCCGTATTGGAGCCGGGGCCGCGCCCCGGCCGGGCAGGGGCCAGCCCCGCCACACAGCATAGTGTTGCCCCCGGCCCGCGCAAAAAAACACCCCGCCGCAAAACTTTTGCGGCGGGCAGGGGCAGCGGCGGTTTGGGTAGGCGGGCGGTTTTCAACAGCAGGGTTTTCCGCAATGTTGAAAACCCTGTGGAAAACGTTGAAAGCCCGCAAGATGTTGTGGCTGGCCAGCCCAGCCCGGCGCAAATATGGGGCCTTTGGCGCGCCGCCAGGTGTGGAAAACCACGTTTTTCCGTGCTTTGCGCCGCGCGCGGCGGTTTCCGCCCTTTTTACGCGCCCACGCTGCGCAGCAGCGCCAGGCTGTCGGCCCAGCGGCCCGTCTCGGACGAGCCCATCACGACGCACAGGTACTGCCCCTGTTCGGTCCGGGCGCTGGAGATCAGGCAGCAGCCCGCCGCGCTGGTGCGGCCGGTTTTCAGGCCGGTCACGCAGGGGTCGTACCAGGGACCGGCCGGGTCCAGCAGGAGGTTCGTGTTCCGGCAGGCAAGCTGCCGGCCGCCGGCCAGCTCCAGCACGGCGGCCGGCTGGGCTGCCAGGGCAGCCAGCTCCTCGTTTTGCAAAAACGCACAGGCGATGCGGGCTAAGTCGGCCGCGGTGGTGTACTGGCCGTCGGCATCGTAGCCGTCCGGGGTGGCAAAGCAGGAGCCGCACGCGCCCAGGGCGGCAGCCTGCTCGTTCATGGCCTGCACAAAGCACGCCAGCGCCGTTTCGTCCGGGCAGCCCGGCCCGGCCAGCACGCGCCCCGCGTATGCGGCCAGCGCATAGGCCGCGTCGTTGCCCGAGGGCAGCAGCATGGCGCAGGTCAGCTGCCGCAGCGTGAGCGTATCGCCGGCCGCCAGCCCCGCGCGGGAGGCGTCCGCCGCCACATAGCCCAGCTCGCTGCCCGCCGTCACCAGCTCGTCGGGGCCGCACAGCGCCCACGCAGTAAGGGCGGTGAGCAGCTTGGCGGTGCTGGCCGGGGCCAGCGGCTCGTCCGCCGCTTTCCGGTACAAAATGCAGCCCTGCGTTATGTCGATCAGCAGGGCGGCGCGGGCCTCCAGCGGCTGGGCAAAGCCGCCGTCCTGCACGGTCAGGCCGGCGTACCAGTCCTCTGCAGGCGGGGCGGCGGCCGGTTTTGCGCCCAGGCCGGTCTTGCAGCCGGTATACGCCGCAGCCCGGCCCAGCCCGGCACAGCGTGCAGCCAGGGCAGTGCACGCCGCCAGGGCCAGCGCCAGCACACCCGCTGTCAGCGCCGCACGGCACAGGCACACCCGTCCGCGCCGGCTGCGCGGCCGGAACACCAGCCACCCGCCCAGCAGCACCGCCGCCGGCACGGCCAGCGCCGCGCCCCATACCGGCGCCATGGTTTGCACAGCCATAAAAAACATCTCCTTCCGCCCCTTTATGATACCAGCCGGGGCGGCGGAGATGTTTTAAGCTTTGGGTGGGCCCGCTTTAAGATTTATTTAAGCCTGCCCGTGCGGTCAGTCCGCCACGGGGTCGCGGGCAAGGCCGGGCCGGGCGCGGTTCAGGTATTCGCGGATCTCCCGTTCGGCGGCGTCCACTTCTTCGCGGAAGGCCCGGGCCGACACGCGCAGCGCGCCATGGCCCAGGATGATCAGCTGCTCCAGCCCGTCCGACGTGACCACCCGCACGCGGCGGCCTTTTTCCTCGTCGGCGATGCGGCGGGTAGCCTTTTCGATGTACATATCGGCGGTTTCGGCCTCGCGGGTATACACCACGCTAATGTTGTGGTAGCGCTCCACCGCGCCGGCGCCGCCCTGGCCCCG
>CAMFSB010000021.1 GCA_945982465.1 uncultured Faecalibacterium sp.
GCTTATGAACGGCCAACGTCAGGTCGGACCAGATCTCGTCACTGACCACCATCACATCGTACTTGCGGAACAGCTCCATCGCCTGTTCCAGTTCCCAGCGCTCCCACACACGGCCGCAGGGATTAAAGGGCGAACAGAACACCGTGGCATGAATGTGGTTTGCCGCGATTTTCTGCTCCATGTCGGCAAAATCCATCCGCCATACACCGTTTTCATCCTGCACCAGAGGACTATGTACAATGTCATAGCCGTTCGCTTCCAAGCCCCAGGTAAAGCCGTTATAGGTGGGCGAATGCAGCAGCACCTTGTCCCCCTTGCAGCAGAACACGTTCAGGGCAGAAACAACGTCGCCGATTACGCCGTTTTCGTAGCCAATATTCTCCCGCGTAAGGCCCTCTACGCCGTTGCGGTCTTTCTGCCAATTGATAATCGCGTCATAATACTGCGGAGTGGGCAAATAATAGCCGTAGGCCGGATGCCTGGCCCGGTTGATGATCGCTTCCGGGACGGTAGGCACGGTGGGAAAGTTCATATCCGCGATCCAAAGAGGGATGGCGTCAAAGCCCTCCTGGGGTGCGTCCGGTGCCAAACCCGGCATTGCGCCCAGGCCGTCAATAGCCACAGCGTCCATGCCGTGGCGCTCCATAATGCTGGTAAAATCGTATTTCATCTGAAGCATTTTTCCTTTACCTATTCATAAGCATTGCCAGCATCCTAAATATGGCAACCATCTCCTTTTGCAGCAGCCACTGGCGCAGCGTTTGAATGTACGCTTCGTCGGTCATAGGCGGCAGGCCAAGCTTCTCAAATGCCCCGGGAAACGGCAAAAACACTGCGAAGAACTGCGCCAACTGCCCCGCCTGCTTCATGCGGGCAAAATCAACCATGGTTGCCTTTGCCTGATACAAATTCGCTTCACCGGGATCCGTAAGCAACAGCGTGGAAAGAGAGTCGCAGTGCATATCCATGAATTCCATTGGCACGCCCCCGTTTTTATTTACACCATCAACTATATCACGAATATTTGAGCATGTCAACTATAATTTGCACAAGTTACCGTTCTTTCTTGACACAAAGATTCCGTTCAAGTAAACTGAATAAAAAAACGCAGGAGCAGGATATGGACGAACTTAATACGCAAACTTTATCGGCCTGGTCGGAGGAAATGTACGACTTCGTCATGGTCATCATGGATCACATAAAAAAGCCCCACGACTACGGCACTGGCGTTATTTTGAACATGGTGGAGATGCACACCCTTGCCTTGATCGCGGACCATCCCGGGATCAGTGTTGGCGAAGTCGCGAAGCACTGGAATCGTACCATGAGCGCCGCCAGCCGCAATGTGGATCGGCTGGAGACCAAAGGCTACATTGAAAAAAAGAAGCTGAACGGCAACGCAAAAACGATCCATCTGTTCGCCACGCCGGAAGGACAGATCTTGGCAGAGAAGCACCGGGAATTTGACGAGAGAGAACTGGAATTGTTCGCCCAGTTTATCCGTCAGCGCTGCACCCTGGACGATCTCCAGCGCTTCAATCATGTTATGAAAATCGTTCAGGAATTTCATTTATCTATTTAATAATAGGCTGTGTATCGCCGGATGCGAAAGGGGCTGCTTGCGCCCCCGTTGGTATCAAGTGATGTACACTGATGAAAATAGTGCAGAGATTACCGGGTGGATATCCAAAATCAGCGTAGAGTTGGAGGGATAACATGGAAAGTGTAAAAGCCTCTGAAATAATAGCTAAATACTATCGTGCGGTCTGCGATGCATATCGTCTCGGAAATGTTGAGTCATCTTATAACGCACCAATAATGGCTCTGTTCACAGATATTGGATGTGCTGCCCGTGATTTGTCTGGCGAGCGTAAAGGTCAAACTGGAGAAAATATTGATATTAAACTGTGGCACAGCGAGGAAGAAGTTACAGAAACCGAACCGTTTGCTGGCGTTGAAGTTAAAAAAGTTGGAGGTATTGACAAGCGAGCCCTCTCCCAGATCAAAATCGAAGCTGATCGGTATGGCAATGCTGTTTTAACTGATAATCTTGAATGGCGTTTTTGGCGTGCTGGTGATACGGAGATGTATACCGGTCTGCGAATCATAGAATTGGTAAATGGCAAGCTGGTTCTCAGAGAAGATAACGTCGAGTTGTTTATTAGTCTCGTAGAAGATTTTCTGCTTCGTGATCCTGCACAAATAAAGTCATCCACCAAGCTGGCTGAGTATATGGCAATGCACGCCCGCACAATACGCAGTATTATTTCTGGTATCCTTAAAGATGATGGCAGTGGACAACCTCTTGTCACTGACATTCAAAAGAGACTACCTATGTTCATGGAGTTATATGGGTTATATAGCAGGATTAAATCTGACCTCCGGCCTCTCATGAACACTCGTGAATTTGCAGATATGTATGCCCAGACCATTGTATATGGCTTATTTATCGCAAGATACAATGACACAACACCTGAATCCTTTGATAGGTATGAAGCCATCAAATATCTGCAAGAAGAATCCGAACTTCTTAAACAGTTCTTCATGCATATTGCGGGAACGGGAAGGAAACATCCTACTCTTGAAGGTGTCATTGATAAACTATGCTCTTTGTACCGCATTTGTAATATTTCTAATTTGCTGGAAAAAGATGAGAAGAAAGATACAATCATCCACTTTTACGAGGAATTTTTGACTTTTTATGACCCGGCATTAAGAAAATCTCTTGGCGTTTTTTACACACCGGTTCAAGCTGTGCAATACCTGATTTCGTTTGTAGATAAAATTTTGGTCGAAGATTTTGCTATTGAAGGTGGGTTGTCTAATAACGAACAGATCACAACGAAAGTTCCGTGTGCACCATATAAAATAACGAAGAATAAGTGGTCAGACGAGATGACGATTTCCGTACCCCGTGTAGCCATTCTAGATCCAGCCTGCGGTACTGGCTCTTTTGGTTCGGAAATTATCAAATACATTAAAAACACATATTTTTCTGGCGCTCGGTCAGTATTTTATGAAAACTATATTCAGCAAGAGAATGGCTTGCTTTCCCGCTTAATCGGGTTTGAGATTATGATGACGAGCTATGTTGTTGCGCACTTAAAAATTCGTCGCACAATTGATGAAACACTTGGTCATTTGCCGACAACTCAGCTTCCCATAAACATTTTTTTGACAAACACCTTAGCACCACCTATGTCTGACTTGGAGCGAGGTGAACAGTTGACTTTGTTTGATTTCTCTGCCGCCATTACGGATGAAGCCTACAACGCAGATACATGGAAAGCCCGTCGCCCCATCAAGGTAATCATCGGAAATCCTCCATATCTGGCGGCATCCACAAATCCATATGATATTTCGGCATACAAAACTGAAACAGATGGAGTGACTGATTTTGGGGAAAGAAAGCACTGGCTGAATGATGATTATGTCAAATTTTTCCGTTTCTCCGAACAGATCATCCGTAAGAATAAAGAAGGCGTACTCGCCTTTGTATCTAATAATGGGTATCTAGATAATCCGACCTTTAGAGGTATGCGTGGCAGCCTTCTGCGAACCTTTGATAAAATTTATATTGTGAATCTTCACGGTAGTGCCAACAAAAAGGAAACTGCTCCAGATGGAAGCAAGGATGAAAATATCTTTGACATTATGCAGGGAGTTTCTTTGTTTATTGGTGTCAAGAAAACTAAAAAAACCGATTGGGCAAAGGTGTACTATACGGATGTTTGGGGAACTCGAGAAGCAAAATTTGAAGCCTTGGCCAAGGGTAACCTGGTATTCTCTCAGTTGAAGATAGATCAAAAGATGGCATACTTTATTCCTTTCGGTGACACACTTAAAGACCAGTACGAAAAGGGTGTAAGCATTGCTGAACTTTTTCCCACCAATGTGACCGGTATTATTACCGGCAATGACAAAGTAGCGATTGCCAATACTCGTAGCGAGTTAGTACGTCGTATGGATGTTGTTCGACATGCTACCGATGATAAGCCAATCATTGATATGTGGGGGAAATTTACTGCAGGGCAAACAGCGGAAAAGATTCAGAATGATGTTATTTCTGGTGAGGGAACAATTACCCCCATTGCTTTCCGTCCCTTTGACAATCGCTGGACTTACTATTCTGGAAACTCTTGTGCATGGGTGTTTAGACCCAGAGAAAAAAGCACGATGGGGCATTTGCTGGCTGAACCAAATAGCCCGATTGGAGCGAATATCGGTTTGGTCTTTTGTAAAACTTCCAGAAGTTTCTTTTCCCCATTTGTATCACAAAATATTATTGCCCATCGGCTGTTCTCAGCTATGTGCGAGATTACCTATATTGCCCCACTGTATCTGCGCTCTGAACCTGGACTGGCTGGCGAAAGCTGGACTGCCAATTTGGACGGCGAAGCACTCAATAAATTAACGCAATATCTGTCTAAGAAGCCAGCGCCAATAGAGATATTTAATTATGTGTATGGTGTCTTACATGACCCTGTATATTGCGAGAAATATGAACAGTATCTTTACAGGGATTTTCCTCGTGTCCCCATCATCAACACACCGGAGAAAGAACGGGACGAAGGGGAATTTTATGTTAGCGAAGAACTATATCGAGAGTATGCTTCTGTAGGAGAGCGATTGAGAAAGCTGCATCTAATGCAAATCAAAGCCCCAGCAAAACTTGCTCTTGAACCTAACACCCCTGATTATATGGCAATCGGAGCCGTTAAATACAAAAACGGTGTGCTTCAGTTAAACTCCAACAAACGCATTACCGGTATTTCTCAGGATGTATGGAAATACCAAATTGGCGGGCATCAGGTGTTGGACAAGTGGTTTAAGGAACATAAGGGCGAAACACTTACTATTGATTCCTATACGCACATTGAAAATGTGGTGGGGCTGCTTGAGGAAACAATCAAATTAAGAGAATATCTGCGGAGTTTACACTAAGCTATATTAATCTCTAAAGAGGAGCAATAGAATGAAACAATTCTTATACTTGGATACTGATATTGTCAATTCCATCATCGCTCAATCAGAAAAAGGGCTTGTACAAGAGCAATCTGAAGAAAGCGAAAACAACAAGACTAACAGCACTCATGTCAGCAGAGGCATGGAAGGATCTGGAGCAGCAGAAGGTTCTTTCCTTAAACTAGCAAAAGCGGAAGCCAGCCTTTCTCTGTCTGGTGAGTTAGGAAAAGAATGTGTTTCTGCAACAACATCCAGGGAAATTGTATCTAAAGTTCTTCATGATGCTGCGTTTGATATTGCGTATACATATATTCAACCTAAGAAATTCTCTGTTTGGGAAAACAACTCAGATGGGTACGGAGATTATGTGGAATTAACTCGTGTTTTCGATTTTGTGGATATGGATTATCTTGAAAATCTGTTTTCCAAAAACGGTTTGGTTGACTTTCTCAAAAAAACTTCCAAAGAGAAAATTGAAACAGAAGTAAGCAAAGCAACAGATGGAATGAACCGAGAGCAACTTCGTACTACTGGAAAGGCAATAAAAAGCGAACTCAAAAGACTTATTGCCGATAGCGATAAACAGTATGATGATATTCATGATATCATTGTTGCATTTCGTCAGCTTATGCCGTACACTCGTATGTTAATCTCACGTGACGGATATCTAATCCCAATGGATGACCAATATTTTCGAATTAATCCGAATAATTTGGGGTTCAAATATGGCGGAGAAATCACATGTGTTGGTATGATTACAAACATTATTGGTGCGGATACAGCCCCCAACGATCCTAAAAATATATTTGCTACACTCCAATTTACTGTTAATGCGGTATTGCGCACAATCTTGCCTACAGATGCACAGAATTTATGTATCATCCATCCAATAGCGGTATTTTATGGGGTGTAAACAAATCTTTAGAGATTAGCACAAAACATAAAAACAGCCCGCCGATCATCTGACCGGCGGGCTTGTCCTACGACTATTTTGTTCAATCCATCAACCGATGTTCCGGTGTGCCGTTCACATATTATGCCACTTCACCGCCCGGGTTCCGCCTTCCGTTTCAAGAAATGCGGGCACGGACGGGATAGCGCCATGACGGCTGATGACGGTTGCGCGGATTTTTACCGCGCCCGGAACAGCTGCACTGTACCCGTCAGGCCACTGCCGCCGGACGGCGGGTTAGCCAGCATCTTGGTATATCCGCTGAGCGTCGGGTAGCACTGCCGTTCCAGCGTTGTAGCGACCTCGATCACGAGGGTGTTTTCTCCCGCCCGGCCCATCAGATCATAGGCAAAGGGCGGCGCAATCTGAATGCCTGCACTCTTTCCATTCAGAAGGACCTCCACACCCTCGGCCGCATCCGAGACAGCCAGCCGCAGCGGGGCGTCCGTTTTTAACGCAAAGTGAGCCTCGTACCGCACAAAGCCGGAAAATTCCGGCTGCTCTTCGGCCAGCGTGTCGGGCAGCGTAACAGACTGTGCCGGGCCAAAGGCCGGATAGTCCGCCCCCTCGCAGGTGGCACGGGTCCAGCACAGCGGGATCTCTTCCCCCACCGACGGGGCAGTGAAAAGCGATGCTTCCGCCGGCGGCGCGTCGCGCCCGAGAACCCGGGGCTGCAGCGGCTGAATGTCGATTGCCACCTGCAGACCGGCAGCGGTGTCAACAGCGTTGGCGGGCTCGCAGCGGTTGTTCCAAGGGTCATACCAGTAGCAGGGGCCGGTTTGGCCTGGCAGTGTCAGAGTTCCGGCCGCGGGGGTCACGCCCTCGTTGACAACGAAAACACAGCGGGGGCTGCCCGCAATGGTCAGCTGACGCAGACGGTTGTTTTTAGGTTCCAGCACCGGCGCCTGTACCCCGGCGGCGCGCAGAACGGCCGGCAATGCGGCAGGTTCCAGAACCGGGCAGTCCTCCAATGCGGCGGGCAATGAGCCGCCCTCGCAAAGTGTTTTGGGGCGGCGGCCCGCGAAGTACACCGGCAGCCCTGCAGCAGCAAGCACTGCCAGCCCCTGGGCCGCTGCCGCAGGCATTCGTTCAGCCCCCGGCACCACAAATGCGCGGTAAAGCTGGCCGTTGACAACCAGTGGGTTCCCCAGTATGGTCTTGTAGCGGCCAGGCTCGCCGAACACGTCGGCGGGCAGCACCCGGCAGGCGATCTGGTCATCGTAGAGTGGACGCAGCGCCTGCTCGAACGGCATGGCGTTGGGGTCACACCACTCGGCTTCGCCATGGTAGAGAATCGCGACCGGGGCCTCATGCTGCCCGGAGGAGGTCAGCGTAGCAACTCGGTTCATATAAGCCATGAGCGCGCCAAAATGCCGGTACTGTGGGTTGTGGCCGTGGGCGTAGAAGTGCGGTGGGCAATCGGGGTCAGGGAACGCCGCACCCGAAAATGCGTGGGGCACGAAGTGGTTGATCCCTCGCACCAGAAAATGGTCGGCCAGGTATTTTTCCAGCCGGACGCCTTCGGCCCAGCCATAGTTGCCAAAGATTTCGCACATCGCATTGCCGGACTTGCCAGGCTCCAGAGCAGCCGCGCTCTCAGCCAATGTGGCAAGGCCGTAGTGGTAAAACGCGCCGTTGCGGGGCTGGCGCATTTTGTTGCAGGTAGGCGCGTCCTCGCCCTGGGGCAGCACTTGGCCGCCGATGTCATCAATGCCTGCCATGTCCTGGCCCTGCAGGCCGCGGAAGTAGTGGCCCAGGCTTGAACCGGTGCGGCAGTGCTGGCCATCGTCCTCAATCAGGTGGCCGATGTACCGCACGCCGTGGTCGTGGCACCAGGCGGCAACCTGCTCGCTGAAATTTTTGCGCACCAGGCGGGTCAGGCAATCCATGTACAGCGTGTGCATGCGGGCGGTCTCGTCGCTGCTGTCCTGCGCAAAAAGCCGGGGCAGCGCGGCAGACAGGCCGGGGCCGAACGCTGCTGCCAGTGTTTCGGCCAGTTCGTCGCTCCAAGGCAAATCCTGACCGCAGCCCAGCGTATTGCCCTTGGCGTACAAAAAGCCATTGCCCAGTTCAGGCTCGTCCGAGAAAAATCCCGCAATGGTGGTTCCGAAATCGGCGGCATAATGCTGCCAGTGCGGCTCGTATACGGCGTCCAGCAACAGGCGAACGCTCGCCCGCTGCGTCATGTTGATATAGTTGCGGTTGTAGCCTGCGTTACGGCTGGCGGTGACGACCTGCAGGGTAAAGGCTCCCGCAGGCATGTCCCAGTGCAGCACCGTACCGGTTACAAAAGGACGCAGGTCGATGACGTCGCCCTTTTCGTCCACGGCCTGCACGGTGAGCAGTTGGTCTGTGGCAGGGTCAAAGATGCGGGCGGGTGGTTTCCCGAAATAAGCGGCCTCGGCGGCGGACGCATAGGTGCGCTCAGGGGCCTGCATAAGCCCCGCCGCACGCAGATCCAGCGTCACAGTGCCCGCCGTATCCAGCGCCGCGGTGTGGGCAAATATGCTTTGGCGGCACAGCTGCTCCGGCGCGTTTTGCACAGCGCCATTTGCGTAGCCGGTCGGGAAATGGCTGTCGTCCAAAATCCAGACCTGCATACCGCGATGACGCGCTTCGTCCAATATCACGTCCATGTCGGCCCACCACTTGGGGCCGCAGAAATCGGGGTGCGGGCGGCTTTCGACACAGACCGCCTTGCAGCTTGCACCGTCGATGACCGCCATCATTTTGCGCAGCACGGCTTCGTCCTCGCCATGCTGCCAGAAAAACGGCAGAATATGATTGTCGGCCTGCCCGGCCAACAGGGACAAAATCGGTTGCCTGGTCATGTTGGTTTTCTCCTTTTACGTGAAAGGTTCAGCTCAGTGCAAATTCCATCCAGTCTGCACGCCCTGCGCAGCGCAAGCGGAAGAACAGCGGCGCAGTGCCCACGGGCGCGGCGAAATCGCCGGTCACGGTCTGCCAATCTTCTGATGCCGAAAAGGGCAGACAGGCCGCCGGGCGGGTGCATTCCTCGTCCAGATAAACCTCCATTGTGCCTGCAGCAGCGGCGCGCAGTTTGAGCGACAGCTTCGTGGCCTGGCCGAGCGCAAAGTATTTGAACCCTGCGCAGGCGCCGTCCTGCATATTGGCCAGGTAGTGCAGCGCTTTGGCCGGGTCGCCATCCGGGGAGGCTTCCTCATAGAGATGGGGCTGCACGTCCCGCACACAGGTGCGAATGGTCAGCCGTTCTTTGCCGATGCTTGCATGAGTCAGGTTGCAGGCGTAACAGGCATTGTAGGAGCCAAGCCCCTGCAGCGGCCCGCCGTTCAGCCCGCAGCTGGTCATTTCGGCCTGATGGAACACGCCGTTCTCGTCCAGCAAAATGGGGTCGGCGCAGCCCTGGCGGCAGCATTCAATGCCATGGGTCTGCCGATGGTAAAAGATGTACCACTGATTGCCGATTTTTACAAGGCCGCCGTGGGTATTGCCGTAGGGCGTTTTCGGGATCTGGTTGCCCCTGTAGCCGATGTCGGCGTTGGATACCAGCACACCGACATACCGGTATCCTGTCAGCGGAGTGTCAGACACCGGGTAGCAAAGGTCGTGGCTCTGCTCGGAGGAATAGACCAGATAATACCGTCCGCCAATCTTGCGGGGGCTGGAGGCTTCATAGAAGCCGTGGTCCTCAAACTCGGTATTTTGAGCCGCCAGGCAGCCGGGCAGCACCTCCACCGGGCCGGACTTGATCGTGTGCATATCAGGCTCCAGCTCAAAGCCCAGGTTGTATTTCCCCGCCACATTGATCCAGGGGGAACCCGGCGTGGGCACAAACCCGGTGAACAGATAGATGCGCCCGTCATCGTCCACCAGTACGCCGGGGTCGAACATTTTGGTTTTGGGGTGGGAGCCGTCCGGGAAAGCCACATTCGCCAGGAACGTGAACGGCCCCTGCGGCTTGTCGCTCACGGCCACGCCGCAGGCATCGCTGGCTCCCCGGTTATAGTACAGGTAATACCGGCCGTCCGAGCCCTGTACACAGTCCGGCGCGGGCAGGCCGTCGCCCTCGTCCTCGGGGTTATCGGTGGCGCGCGGGTAGCTGATTCCCTCGTATTTCCAATCGCTCAAATCGGAGATCGGGGCGCTCCACACGACGTAGTCGCCGGGGCAGAAGCCTCTTTCGCCGCCGGCAAAGTCGTGCGAGCCGTAAACGTACAGCCGGTCGCCAAAAATGCGCGGCTCCCCGTCAGGGATGTACTCCCACAACGGCAGATACGGGTTCATGGCCTGTTGTTTCATCGCCGATTCTCCTTGTAACAAAGGTTGTGTTTTCCGGTATTCGCCGTCTGCTCAGCCCGGCGCAGATGCTGCCGGCAGCACAGATCCGGAACAATCCCGCCTGCCGCAGAGGAAAGCGGCAACTCTCCCCCTGCAATGGGGGTATACCGGGTGTTTGTCTCTCCCCAAAATCAGGCCAGCGCCTTGAACGGATGGACGCCCCGGGTCGCAGGCACGTCTCACAGCCGGGTGTCCCAACGGCCGCAGAACACGCTGTCCTCCGCCTGACCCCGGAATTCGCTTTGCCCGGTGATCTTTTCGACCGCCGCGCGGATATGGGTACGGTTGGGTCCGTAGGCGTTGATGAACGTGTGTACCTGGGGCACGTCAATCAGATGGTTCGTGTAGTTCAGGCTCATGGCCACGGTAGGAATTTCCTCATTGTACCAGGGCAGTTCGCAGCTGTGGTTGCAGCTCCACCGCACCCGGACGACGTTTTCCTGCGCATAGCCCTTGACGTGGAGCTCAATAAGCGCCCAGTCGTGATTTTTCACAAAGTCCGCCCGTGGGCCGTGGGCCAGCATCCTGACCAAATTCATGGGCGAAACGCCGTTTTCGATCTCCAGCGCATGGAAATTGGGGCAGACATCCACCTCGAACCCGGCGCGTTCCAGCTCCTCGATCACGACCTGCTTGGTGGGATCCCCCTGATAGCCCTTGGTGGTGGGGGTGGAGCCTACATAGACAAGAAAGACCCGCTTTTTTGCCTGGGGATCCACGGGCAGGTTGCCGCGGGTGTCCTTGACCAGCGTGATGCAGCTGTCTGCAGCAGCGGCGGTGTAGGCTTTGTGTTCGTCGCAGCCGATGCAGGCAAGGGCGCTTTCGGCGGGGGTACGCTGCTCGTTGAGGTGCAGCTTGGCCTTAAGGCCGAGAATGCGGTGCAGCGCGTCGGACAGGCGTTCCTCGGTCAGGTCGCCGCGCTCGTAGGCCGCGCGCAGGAAAGCGATGTCCTCGTCAATGTCATTGGTAAAAAGGAACATATCACAGCCCGCGATGATCGCGCCGGGCACAGCATCTTCCCGCCTGGCCATGGCAGTCATGCCCACCATGTGGGAAGCATCGGTAATCAGAATACCGTTGAAGCCCATATCCTTGCGCACAAGGTCGGTGAGCAGTTCGGGCGCGAGGGTGGCGGGCATGATGTCCTTGTCCTGAATGCCGGGGCGCAGCTTGCGGGACATGGCGGGCAGCGCAATGTGGCCGACCATAATGGCCTCGGCCCCGTCATGAATCAGGGTGCGGTAAACCTTGCCGAAGCTGGCTTCCCAGTCCTCCACACTCAGGTCGTTGACGCCCATGACCAGGTGCTGGTCCAGTTCCTCGACACCATCCCCGGGGAAATGCTTGATGGTGCAGGCCATGTTGGGGTTGGCATCTTTGACGCCGCGAATGTAGGCCCGGGCATTGGCAATAACCTTGTCGGGGTCAGAGCCATAGCTGCGGGTATTTACAATGGTGTTGCGCCAGTTTTTGTACACATCTACCACCGGGTTGAACATCCAGTTTGCGCCCACGGCGCTGGCCTCGCGCCCGGCAACCAGGCCCACATGGTAGGCGTTATCGGTGCCCGCACCGGCGCCGCACTCCGCTGCCGTGGCCACAAAGGTGCCCTCGGGCGCAGCGCCGTTGCCGCCGTCGTCGCAGTTGGCGGCGATGAGCAGCGGCAGTTTACTGTGCTTTTGGAACGTGGCCAACTGCTTATAAATGTCCGCCTTGCCGCCGCCGTTCTGCCAGCGCAGCCCGCCCATGTGGGACTGAGCCAGCAGCGCTTCGATCCGGTTTTCGCCAAAGCCCGGCTGGGCCTGCAGCACGACAAACAGCTGGCCGAGTTTTTCGTCCAGCGTCATGCCGGCGATGGAATCCTCCACCCAGCGAATCTGGTCATCATTGAGATAAAAAGGCTTTTCTTTCAAGTTCACCATTTGTACTCACTCCTAATCAAATTTTCAGTCCCAGCAATGCCGGGCCGATTTGTGCGTTTTACCGGGCTGTCCGCTCCTTGTATTTCCAATTATACCGTACAAAGCCAGAATAAAATAGAAAATTATCGACACAAGATAGCAAAACGCGCTATAATTTAATCAAAACATTT
>CAMFSB010000022.1 GCA_945982465.1 uncultured Faecalibacterium sp.
AGTACCGGCGGCGCCAGCGCACACACCACGCCCAGCACGCCGTCTTTCACCGCGCGCAGCCGGGCGCGGGCGTCCCTGGCGGCCAGCAGCGGGCGCACAAAGCACAGCGCCAGCACCGGCCCGGCCAGCAGCGCCTGCGGCTTGACCACCAGCGCCAGCCCGTACAGCGCTGCGGCGGGCAGCATGCGGCCCTGCTCCAGCAGCACAAAGCACAGCAGCACCAGCAGCGCGAACACGCCGTCGATCTGCTTCCAGACGCCGGTGTCAAACAGCAGCACCGGGCAAAAGGCCGCCGCGGCCGCAAAGCGCAGCGCCAGGCGCTCATCCAGCCGCTGCTGCGCCACCCGGTACAGCACCAGCGCGATGCCGCAGTCGGCCAGCGCCGGCACCAGCACCAGTACCAGCCGGGCCGCCGCCTGCAGATAATTCAGCTTGAACAGGCGCATGCCCAGCCCCACCAGCCACAGAACGAACAGGTAGCCGGGCGGATAATCGCAGAAATAGCCCTCGGCGTAAAAGCCGGCCGGGCCGGTCTCGGCCATGCGCAGCGCCCAGGCAAAGAAGCAGTTGATATCGTAGGGGTAGCCCTCGGTGGCCAGCGCCAGGCCCATCCGCAGCGCAAACCCCGCCAGCAGTACCAGTGCCAGCGCGTTTGCCTGCTGCTTGGTGGTCTTGTGCATCCGCACGCCTCCTTAATTGATATAAAGCGGTGCGCATGGGTGCAGCAGCCGTCCGGCCGGTGATCCATGCGCAGCTTTTTGTATTTTTACGTTACAATATTACGCCCGGCAGAAAAGTATGCCCCTTTGCGGCACGGCGCTTACAGCTTGGAAAGCTGCGGCCCCTGGGCGGTGTCCTTGACGGCCCAGCCCATGCCGGCCAACTGGGCGCGGATGGCGTCGGCCGTGGCCCAGTCCTTTGCCTTTTTGGCGGCGGCGCGCTGCTCCACCAGCGCAGTGACCTCAGCGGGCACTTCGTCCTGCTTGCGGTTGTACAAAAGGCCCAGCACGCCGGTCAGCTCGTCGAACACGCCGCTGGCCGCCTGCAAAGCGGCCTTGCTGGCCGTGGGCATGGCGGTGTTGATCTCCTTGACCAGGTCGAAAATGGCGGCCAGAGCGTCCGGGGTGTTCAGATCGTCATCCATGGCCGTGCAGAACTTCTGCCGGGCGGCGGCGGCCTTTTCCGCCAGCGTCTCTTCGGCGCCAAACGCCGCGCGGGTCAGCGCAAAGTCCAGGTTTTCGCGGCAGGTGTACAGCCGGTCCAAGCTGTTTTTGCAGCTTTCGATCAGCTCGACGGTGTAGTTCAGCGGCATGCGGTAGCCGGCCGTGAGCATAAAATAGCGGATCGGCTCGTAGCCGTACCGGTTTGCCACGTCCCGCACCGTGAAAAAGTTGTTCAGGCTCTTGGACATTTTCTGGTTGTCCACATTGATAAAGCCGTTGTGCATCCAATAGCGGGCAAAGGTGCAGCCGTTGGCGCACTCGCTCTGGGCGATCTCATTTTCGTGGTGGGGGAACACCAGGTCCTGCCCGCCGCAGTGCAGGTCGATGGTATCGCCCAGATGGGTGCGGCTCATGGCGCTGCACTCGATATGCCAGCCGGGCCGGCCCATGCCCCAGGGGCTGTTCCAGGCAGGCTCGCCGGGTTTGGCGGCTTTCCACACCGCAAAGTCGGCGGGGTCCTCTTTCAGGTCATCGTCCATGCGGCTGCGCAGCTCCCGGTTGCCGCTTTCCAGATCCTCCAGGTTCAGATGGCTCAGCTTGCCGTACTCCGGGTCGCTCTTGACGCGGAAGTACACGTCCCCGTTTTTGGCCACATAGGCGTGGCCCTTGGCGATCAGGTCCTTGACGATGGAGATGATCTGGCCGATGTGCTCGGTGGCGCGGGGCTGCACCGTGGGCTTTTTGCAGTTCAGGCCGGCGGCGTCTTTCAGATATTCCGCTTCAAAGCGCTGGGCCACCTCTTTCATGGTGGTGCCCTCTTCCTGCGCTTTTTTGATCAGCTTGTCGTCGATGTCGGTGATGTTGGACACATACGTCACCTTGTTGCCCCGGTATTCCAGGTAGCGGCGCAGCGTGTCGAACACGATCAGCGGCCGGGCGTTGCCGATGTGGATATAGTTGTACACGGTGGGGCCGCACACATAAATGCGGTACTCGCCGGGCACCAGGGGCACAAACTCTTCTTTCTGGCGGGTCAGGGTATTAAAGATCTGCATACGATTCCTCTCCTAACATACGGTCGTTTGATCTGCATGCGTACAGGGCGGCCCTGCCGTGTGGCAAAAAACAAGCCCCCGTCTGCCCATCGGGCAGACAGAGGCGAACGATCCATCCGCGGTCCCACTCTGATTTTTCTCTCGGCAGCCGGTAACGGGGCTGAACCGCGGCGGGATACCGGCCCTTGCAGGCGTTCCCCCGCTGTGCTTTCGGGCGCACTTGGCCGCGCGCCGTACCCGAAAAGGCTTTCAGCCAGGGCCTTTTCTCTCTGTGGGCGGAGTGCGCGGTTACTTTACCCGATCCAAACGCATTTAAGCAGTTTTATTATAGTGCAGCTTTGCCGGGAAGTCAAGGCGGGCGGGCCGGGCGCCGCCGGGGGCGGGGTAAAAATTTCTGGTTTTCCTTTACTTTCCGAAAGCGCTGTGCGATAATTTGTGCATCAAGGCGCGCCATGCGCCGACTGACAGAGGTGGAAAGCATTATGAGCAAAGTGATCATCCCCGAAGGGTATACCCCCGCGCTGAACCTGTACGACACCCAGCGCGCCATCGGCACGGTCAAGCGGCTGTTTGCCGACACGCTGTGCGCCACGCTGGGGCTGTACCGGGTATCGGCCCCGCTGTTTTTGGAAGCGTCCACGGGCCTGAACGACGATTTGAACGGCGTGGAACGCAAGGTGACGTTCAGCATCCGCGACACGGGCGCCGAGGCCCAGGTGGTGCAGAGCCTGGCCAAGTGGAAGCGGCAGGCGCTGAAGGACTACGACTTCCACGTGGGCAAGGGCCTGTACTGCGATATGAACGCCATCCGGCGCGACGAGGAGCTGGATAACCTGCACTCGGTGTATGTGGACCAGTGGGACTGGGAAAAGGTCATCCGCGAGGAGGACCGCAACCTGGAATATCTGCAGAGCGTGGTGCGCTCCATCGTGGCCGCGGTGTGCGCCACCGAGATGAACCTGCACGCCATGTTCCCGCAGCTGGCCAGCCTGCCGCTGCACGCGCCCAACGTCACTTTTATCACCACGCAGGAGCTGGAGGATCTGTACCCGGCCCTTACGCCGAAAGAACGGGAAAACGCCTTTGTGCGCGAGCACGGCACCACGTTTTTGATGCAGATCGGCGGCAAGCTGAAGAGCGGCCGCCCCCACGACGGCCGCGCCCCCGACTACGACGACTGGGCGCTGAACGGCGACATCCTGTTCTGGAACGACCGGCTGCAGTGCAGCTACGAGCTGAGCAGCATGGGTATCCGCGTCAGCCCCGAAAGCCTGGACCGCCAGCTCACCGAGGCCGGCTGCGACGACCGGCGCGCCCTGCCGTTCCACAAGGCGCTGCTGGCCGGCGAGCTGCCCTATACCATCGGCGGCGGCATCGGCCAGAGCCGGCTGTGCATGCTGCTGCTGGGCAGCGTGCACATCGGCGAGGTGCAGGCCAGCGTGTGGGACGAGGCCACCCGCGCCGCCTGCCGCGAAGCGGGCATCCCGCTGCTGTGACCGGCACGGCGCAGGGCTGCTTTATCAACCAAAACAAACCCGAGGGGCGCTTCCGTTTGGGAAAGCGCCCCTCGGGTTTTGTTTGCAGGTTTTCGCGTCAGCGGTTCGGTTCAAAGCCCAGATACTGCCCGCCCCGGAACGTCAGGCTGCCCTCGTCACCCTCGGTCAGCCGGCTGTATTCGGTGTCGTGCACGGCAAACTCCACATGGCTGCCGTTCGCGGTTTCAAACGTGACGAAATGCGCATCCGGCAAAACGCGCTTGCCGGTCACATGGCAGTCTACGGTAAGCACCGGCGTTGCAGCGCTGCCGTTGAGCACGCCGAACACCGCCGCGGCCAGCGCCGCCAAAAAGCCCAGCGTCACCAGCACCGGCGCCGCCCCAAACAGCACCGGATCCAGCGCGCTCACAATGCAGACCATTCCCATCACATCACGCCTCACTTTCCCTTTTTGTATGGGCCGCTTTTATTTATTATACGCGGCAGCAAGGCGAATTATTGCGCAAACGGGCGGCGGCTGTGCAAATTTTGTGCTCAGCGAAGGCGGGGCGGCGCCGGCCCTTTGCAGTGCATAGCCGGCGCGCATTATTCGCCGCGGCCGGTCTCCTCCTCGCCCTGCGACCAGCACAGCCGCACATTCTGATACTCCATCTCCAGCACCAGCCGGCCGTCCTTTTGCCGGGCGGTCAGCTCCACCGTCAGGGAGGTATTGTCGGCATCATCGATCATCTCCGCGCGCAGTATATCGCCGCTGAGCGTGTAGGTGCCCCTGACGCCGGCCGCGCCCACATACCAGGAGATCCTGCCGTCGCTCCGGATCTCCATGCTGCTGCCAAACTCCATGGCGCCGGGGAAGGCTTCGCCAATGGCGGCTTCATCGTTTTCGTCCGGAGCCAGCTGCCATGGGCCGACCAGCTGTTCCACCGTGACTGCGGCGGCCGGCTCGCTCTGTGCCGCCGACCCGGCCGGTTCGTCCTCCGACGCGGCCGGGGGCTCCGACACGGCCGGGGGCTCCGGCGGCTTTGCGTCCTGCTGGCCATCCTGCTCCGCCGGCCAGACCAATGTTTCGGTCGTGGCGGTTTTAATGTACACCTCGCGGATCTCGCCCTTTGTCGGGATCACAATGTCAAAATTGCCGGTCTCGAAAAAGCCGAACACCTGGCTGAACCGGTACCCCACATACAATTTGCCGTCCTGCTCCTGCGCATAGTAGCCCACAAAGCCGGACCCGAAGCTCCCCGGGTAGAACCCCTGGATGCGCACCTGCCCTTGCTGCACCGTGATCTCGGTGATCCCGGCGCCCTGGCAGGCCCGGAAGCCCAGCAGCTTCCAGCCATAGCGCCCGGCCAAAAACACCAGCACGATCGCCAGGCAGAGGGTCAGCAGGCCCAGCAGGATCCGTTTTCCTGTTTTCATGTTTCAGTTTCCTTCTTTCTTTGCTCACAAATAGGGCACGGCGCGGGCCGTGTCAGGCCTTCTTTTTCCGGGGCGTTACGCCGGTGATGCTGCTTTCCGCCATTGCCTTTGCCGCGGGCAGGTCCAGCGTGCCGTCGCGCAGCTTGTCCGCCACGACCAGGCCGATGCACACCCGGCTGAGCGAATGGCTCACCGCCTGCGGCGAAAAGCTGGCCGGATCGGTAATGGCAAAAGCCGCCACACCGTTGGCAAAGATGATCATCTGGTTCAGCAGGTCCTCGGCCTCTTCCCGCGAAAGGCCGAATGTGCGCATGATCTCCTCCACCAGCGGCGTCAGGATGTCTTCAAAATCCTGCTTGAAGCGGGCGTAGGGGTCATGGGTTTCCCGCCGGGACAAAAACAGCAGCCGGTACAAATTCGGCTCCTCGGCCGCAAACGTCACCCATCGCAGCCCGAATTCCTTGAACGACGGCGTGTAGTAAAAGATCCCCTGCATATAGGCCTGGTACTTGCGCTTTGCCAGCTTCCGTACCTCCTGCTTCAGCTCATCCATGCTGTTCCACACCGTAAAAATGGGGGTGGCGGAGGTATTCAGCCACCTGCCCACTTCGCGCGCGACCACGGCGTCAATGCCTTTTTCCCTCGTCAGCTCGTACGCGGCGTTCACGATCTCTTCTTTTGTGTATTTGGGTTTGGGGGGCATGGCGGCACCTCGCTTGTGTAAATTGGGGACACTCTTTGAAAAGCGGAAAACCCGTTACGAAACGCCTGTTTCGTAACGTCCGTTTCGATTATAGCTTGTTTTACCCGCCGTGTCAATCCGCGGGGTGGGGAGAGTTGCGCTGGCTGCCGCCGTGCTTACCAAAAATCCCGTTTCTTTCGCTTTTTTCCGGCCACAGGAGCGGTCAGGCTGCGCATTGCCGGGCTTTCATTCTCTGCCAGCTGATAAACCCGTAAATGTCATTTACCAGAAATGCCGCAAAGCATACCACCACCGAAAGATACCGGATGTCCTGCAGGCTTGCCATTGCCCACAGCGCGATCCGCACGCCGTCATTGGAAGCGTTTGTCAGGGCAAAATACGGGCTTCGCCGGAATGTCAGATACACCGCGAGAAGGCTGGTGGTGACAGAGACCGCGCTCGGAATCAGATCGGCCGTGTTAAAACGCGCTACTATTCATTCAGTAGAAACTATGCCAGCGCACTTTTGAAAAAGGATGGCTATGATGGTCTTGAAACAGGCAAAGGTTGACCTATCTTCGCATATCATTTCATATCGCAGGATACTTCTTCATAGAAAGTTGCACCATATTTGCACCAAAACATAATTTTAGGCAAAAGAAAAACCCCGAAACCGTAGTAGTTCCGGGGTTTTTAAGCAATCCCATTCGGGATAAATTATCTCTTCCAACATCGGAAACCATGTTAAATTTTCTGGCAATTTTTCCGTCAATAATATCTGTAAATCCAGAAAGCGCAATCACAATGATTGTGTGCAGATACGCTTTTTGCGCACAATATAACCAGATGATGAACGGAATCAAAAGGATCCGAATCAGGCTCAACAGATTTGGAATTGTAAGTATATTCTCTTTTTTAAATATTTTCTTTGCATCCTGTACTCCTTTTGCCTGTTGAACCGCTGACCAGCCAATTAGTTTGAAGGCTCTTACATTTCGTCGCTTCAGTAACAACGGCTTTTCTCTTTAGCCGCCTACATATAATAGGCGATGGAACAAATAATTGTTTCATACAGCCATTCAATGAAACTGTGTAGAGAATGAACCAAAGGAAATATGTTATAATTCTGCCCATTTAAAACCCCGTAGGCGGCCACCGTAACATTGATGTTATGGTGGCCGCCTACACAACCGCTTCTTCTATTTGATTATTCAATAGAATCCGTTTTATATATGAATTTTACATCTCCGTCCATATCCTCGCTGATTCCAGAAAAAGATGTATAGTGTTTCGCCACATCAGCGGTCACACGGATTCTGTTGGAAAGTCCATCTAAGTCGCCATCTACGGCTTCAATCAATTTTTGGATGCCTTCCTCATTGAATTGCTTCAACCCGTCGGACAGTTCCATAGAGCCATCCCGAAGCTGCGTAATCCCACCCACAAGCGCAGGCGCACTGTCTTTCATCGTCTGGATTCCCTGAAGCAGCTCGGCGGCGCCGGCAGACAATTCCGAGGTTCCGGCTTTTAAGGCATCCGCACCGGTTTTCAATTCATTTGCACCGGCGGCGGCGCTGGAAACGCCGGAAGTGTATGTAATAAGACCTAGATAAAACGCATTATAGCTGTCCAGGGAGGACTTCAGCGCGATCACGGATTTTGCGCCTTCTGCCGCCGCGCTTAACTGCGCTTGGACTGCATCGGAACTCATGGCCTCGGAGATTGCCTGCTGCACTTGCAGTTCTGTATTGGAGGCAATTAACGCCTGGATCTCATCACTCTGCATTTGTTCCCCAACCGTCTGTTGTGTAACCGCGTTGATCTGCGCCTGGATTTCTTCACGCTGCATTCTTGCGTCAATTTCTGCTTGCATAGCAGCTTCTACAGCGGCATTCACGGCATCCTGCTGTTCCTGCGTAACGAGTCCGGCTTCTATCGCAGCCTTGTATTCCTCTACTGTCATGCCCAGCGCCTGCTGGATGACCGCCGCCCGGAACTGGGCCTCATTTTCATGGACAGCCTGCGTAACCGTTTCCTGGACGGCAGCCGTCACTTGGGCAGACACTTCCGCTTCCACCTGTGCCTGGACCGCCTCGGTGACTTTCGCCTCGATCATACCCCGATTGGCATTGACAGTAGCCGTAACCTGCTCCAGCGCAGCTTGATAGACCGCTGTATCATCCAAAGAGGCAATAACACCATCCAAAACACTGGCGTAGTTGTCAATTGTCAGGGCCGGTACAGAAAGCCCTGCTTCGGAAAGCTGTGTATTGGCCATGGACAGCAGAGAGGAAAAGACCTGTCTTGCGCCGCCGTTCAAAGAACTGCTGTTGGCGTTCAAAGTATTCAGTCCGCTGGAGAGCTGGGCAGCGCCTGCTTGAAGCTGGGCCGCGCCGCTGTCCAGGGACTCCGCTCCTGCTTTCAGCTGTGCCGCGCCTTCCGCCAGCTTGTTAATACCGGAAACCAGATCTCCTGACTTTTCAAGCAGGGTACACAGGCCATCATAGAGCTGGGAGGAGCCATCCATCAGCTGGTCCATAGCATCCGTCAGTTCCGCCATGGCATCTGACAATTCGTGGAGATCAAGCCTATCAGAATCTATGGCTCCAAACAGCTCTGTGGTCGCAAGGGTCATGGTCATGCCCATTTCAAAGTTCTCCACATCGGCGCTGATCTCCACATAATCCGGGATGTCCAGTTTCTCGTTACTGATAGCCAGATCTTCCTGTAAGCCAGGGAACGCGATGCCGACCACCGCGATCCGGTCCCCATCATCGATCAGTTTTCCGTTGGAGATGGTCACATTTCGAAAGACTTCCGTATCCAGCAGCATCCCGGTCAGCATGGTAAACGGAACATAGATCTTTTCCGTTTTTCCGTCAAGCAGCACTTCTTCATACTGCATATTCTGATAATCGAAGCGGATCGTCACATGGCCGCTTTGACCGGCAAGTGCCTCAGGAGCAATGGCTTGCCCATCCAAGGTGTAACAGACGGACATTTGGACAGGAAGCTCTTTTTCGATATTTCCCTGATAATAGATGTCGTTTCCTTGGGCATCCCATACGCAGCTATTGTCGCCGCCAAGGGTAAAGCTTTCGTCACCCTCGATATTTTCGATGTCTGAAAGCTCGGTTTTATCCTCAAGCGAATCCGCGGCCATAGCATTTTTGATCCAATCACTGACGATGATCTTTTGCACAGTGCCATCCGCACCGGCCAGCACATAAACGGTTTCGTCGTTGGTTGTTTCCGCCTCCGCCGAAGCATTTATGGTTGTTTCCTGATTCTCATCATCGCTTTCTTTGCCTTCGCCCGTCAGTGCGAAAACGGAAGTTCCGACCGCAGCAAACAAGACCACCGCGCAGAGCGCAAGCGAGATGAATTTCGTTGCTCTGTTTTTCATTTCGATGTTACCTCCACAGTTCTATTTTGGGATTTCCGGATCTTCCGCATATCCAGCGTGGTTACACAAACCAGTCCGTCACAAAGAAGGAGCAACGCTGGCAGAATAAAGATAACGGAAAGCATACTTACCACCGCGCCTCTTGCCATCAACATACACATTGCGCTGATGATGTCGATATTGGAGTAAAGTGCGACACCAAAGGTCGCAGCAAACAGGCCCATGCCGGATATAATGATGGACGGAATGGACGCGGTAAGCGCCGTCCGCACGGCCTGTTTCTTCTGCGCGCCAGCGACTCGCTCGGCTTTATAGCGGGTGGTCGTCAGGATTGCGTAATCCACGGTCGCGCCAAGCTGGATGGTGCTGATACAGATCGGCGCTATGAACGGCAGACTCTGTCCCAAATAATGGGGCAATCCCAGGTTGATAAAGATAGCGAACTCAATGACCGCGATCAGAATAAACGGAAGAGAGACGCTCTTTTCCACCAGGGCAATAATGAGGAAGATGGCAAGAATCGATACCGCGTTGACAACCTTAAAGTCATGGGCAGTGGTTTCGATCATGTCTTTCATACACGGAGCTTCTCCAATCAACATACCGCCCTCGTCATATCTCTTGAGAATGGCGTTCAGCTGTGTAATCTGCTCGTTTACTTCGTCACTGGCAACTTTATATTCCGAGTTGATGAGCATCAGTTCCCATTTGTCGCTTTTCAGAATCTCCACAACGGAATTCGGCAGGATTTCCTCCGGCACACGGGAGCCGACCACTGACTCCAAACCCAGAACATATTTGACACCGTCCACCTGTTCCATCTCGCCGATCATCTTGCGGACATTCTTCGTGGGAACATCCGTGTCGATCAGCAGCATGTGGGTAGAGGCGATGTTGAAATCCTCCGCAAGCTTACTGTTGGCGATGACATATTCCATATCTTCGGGCAGGCACTGGCCCATATCGTAATAAACTTCATCGTTGGTTTTGCTGTATCCGTAATAGGCAGGCGGAACAAGCAAAGCGAAGATGACCAGAAACACGGGAAACACCTTGACAATGCCTTTTGCGAATTTGCCCATGTTGGGAATCAATGCCTTGTGCTTTGTTTTCTGTAAGGGCTTATCCAGAATCAGGATCAGGGCCGGCAGAACAGTCACACAGCCAATGACGCCCAGCAGGACGCCCTTTGCCATGACAATGCCCAAATCCCGGCCCATGGTAAAGGACATGAAGCACAGGGAAATAAATCCTGCCACAGTGGTAATGGAACTGCCCACTACGCTGGTCAGCGTTTTCTGGATAGCCACTGCCATGGCTTCCTTGTTATCGCTGTAATTTACCCGTTGCTCGTTGTAACTCTCCCATAGGAAGATGGAGTAGTCCATAGTGACGGCCAACTGCAAAACAGCGGACAGGGCCTTGGTAATATAGGAAATCTCGCCCATAAAAATATTGGATCCAAGATTCAGAAGGATCATCATACCAATGGAAGCCAAGAACACAAAGGGCACCAGCCAGCTATCCAGGAACAGCAGCATAGCCCCGCAGGCCAGAGCCACGGCAATGCCCACATAGATCGGCTCTTCCTGTTCGCAGAGGTCCTTCAGATCGGTGACCAGCGCAGACATTCCGGAAACATAGCACTGCTTTCCGCAGAGGGCGCGGATCTCCCGGATCGCATCCATGGTAATATCCGCGGAGGTGGAGCTGTCAAAGAACACGGCCATCATTGTGGAATGGTCGGTATTGAATTCCGTGTAGATTTTATCCGGCAGCAGCTCCATGGGGACTGAAAGGTCAAACAGGGTGTCATACCAGATCACGGTATCCACATGATCGACCTGCTCAATTTTTGCCTTCAGGGCAGCTACATCCTTGTTCGGCATATCCTCCACGATAATGAAGGAAAAAGCGCCCTTCCCAAAATCCTCCATGAGTTCATTCTGCCCGATGATGGTATCCATATCCTCCGGCAAGTAATTCAGCATGTCATAATTGATTCTGGTATTTGCAATGCCAATCACTGCCGGAATCATCAGCAAAACGGTTAGAATTAAGATCGGTATGCGGTATTTTACAACCGCCTTTGAAAAACGCATAGATGATTACATATCCTTTCTGTTAGGGTCTATCTGGCAACATTCGGCATCGATGACCTCCGGCAGCTGGTGACGAATGATCTTAACGGCGGTCAGAATGGTGATCAGATTTAGCACACCTTCGGTTATGAGCGTCACCCCCAGCAAGATCATCACGGCCTGGGCGCTTTCCGATGGGCGTAAGACCAGCAGGAAACCGGCAGCCCCTGTCAGAATTGCCACAGCGAGAATCAGCCACCACTTTTGAATGCCAAAGGCTTTGGAATCAATGGAAATCTGTATTTTGAGGAGCGCGTCTGCCAGAACACAGATGCCCATAACAATGCAGATAAGATTAACCATTGCATCTGTACGGATGATCAGAATGACGCCAAGTGCCACGAGCAGAAGGCCAAAGGCCAGATCAAATTGAAATGCCAGCCTGTATAAGTCTTTGGAACAATAGCCGACGATCTTTACCAAGCCGAATAGAACCATGATTCCTCCGCCGAGCCTGCATAGCAGCGTCACCGAGAAATCAGGCACAGCAATCAGTACAATCCCCAATACACAAAGTAGAATGGAAATCATGATATAGCCAATTTTTGCAGCTTTAATCCGATTGTTCAGATACACAAAAATACCTCCTTGGGTTGTCAATATTCTCATGGTTGAGCGAAGGTCACGTACCTCATAGACAATCTTTTTATATATAAAAAGTGTGATTTCGCATCGTAATTTAATACATGAGCTGACATATCAGCCAACTCTTCCGTCTATACTGCCAATCTGAATGTAGAGCAGACTAAGCATTCATTTGACAAAAAATATCTTGCAGATCGGCATCAATTGCAGACAGCAAATCTGCATCATGTTTCAGACGACATTTATGGTGGATAGGATTGTGGAGTGCTCTACTTGGAATCCATCATTAAGAATCTCAAGTTTGGTCCTTACTTGCTT
>CAMFSB010000023.1 GCA_945982465.1 uncultured Faecalibacterium sp.
GCCTGTTTTTGAACATCTGGGCGCCCGCGGACGCCACCCCCGAAAGCAGGCTGCCGGTGCTGGTGTACATCCACGGCGGCGGCTTTACCGGCGGCTGCGGCCACGAAAAGCACTTCGACGGCCCGGTGTGGCCTACCAAAGGGGTCATCGGCGTGACCCTCAACTACCGGCTGGGGCCGCTGGGCTTTGCCTGCCTGCCCGAGCTGGCCACCGAAGCCGGCCACACCGGCAACTACGCCTTGTACGACCAGCTGGCCGCCCTGCAGTGGGTGCGCGCCAACATTGCGGCCTTTGGCGGCGACGAAACCCGCATTACCCTGATGGGTCAGTCGGCCGGGGCCATGAGCGTGCAGCAGCTGTGCTTCAGCCCACTGGCAAAGGGGCTGTTTGCGGGCGCGGTGATGAGCAGCGGCGGGGGGGTGAACAAGCTGTTCGGTGAGCCACCCGCGCCCGAAGCGCTGTACCCGCTGTGGCAGCAGGTGATGCAGGCGGCCGGCTGTGCGGACCTGGCCGCCCTGCGCGCCCTGCCCGCGGCGGAGCTGTTCGCCGCCTGGCAGGCTGTAAGCAAGGCGCACAAGGGCGGCATGAGCTGCGTGCCCTGCCTGGACGGGCGGCTGATCCCCCTGCCCGGGGCCGCTGCGGCTAGGGCCGGCGCCCAGCACGATATCCCGTACCTGATCGGCACCACCAGCGAGGACATCGCACCGCCCCTGCTGCACAAAATGGCAAAAAGCTGGTGCCGTTTGCAGGCCGACCAGGGCCGGCAGCCCGCCTATGCCTGGCTGTTTGACCGCCAGCTGCCCGGCGACGGGTGCGGCGCGTGGCATTCCAGCGACCTGTGGTACTGGTTCGGCACGCTGGGCAGCTGCTGGCGGCCCATGGAAGAAAAAGACCGCCTGCTCAGCGGGCAGATGGTGGACTACCTGACCAACTTTGCCAAAACGGGCGACCCCAACGGCGGCACACTGCCCCGGTGGCTGCCCGTGCGCAAGGGGCAGAGCAGGGTGCTGCGCCTGGGCGAGGGCGAGACCCGTATGGGCGGCGTGAACCTGGCAAAGCTGACCCGCACCATGCTGACCAACAAGGCCGTGGGCGAGTAGCGCCCGGATGAAAAAACGCCGGCGTCCTTCCGTTTGCCGGTACGCCGCAGCCGCCAACGCAATGCGCGGAGCGTTTGCCCTGCATGGCGCGGCACTGCCCAAAGAGAAAAGCGCGTTCCCCTGCCCGGCCGGGCAGAGGAACGCGCTTTTTATATGTATATGGAATACGGTGCTGGCAGTCAGATCAGATGAGCGGCCTGTGCCAGCACAAACAGGGTGCTGCCCAGCCAGATGCCAAGAATGCACACCGCAAATGTACCGAACAACATGATGCGCAGCGATGGAGCGACAGCCAAAGGCTGTTCGCCTCCGCAAGCGGCCAGACGGTCACCCAGCGAACTGCCGCGCAGCGGAAATTTGAACAGGAGAGATGCCAGCACAGGTGCGGCAAAGACGACTGGGGCGAGCTCGACCATATAGGGGATCAGCGCCAGATAAAAGCTGAGATTCTGTTCGCCCGTGGTCAAGGACTTGATCAAATTGCCCAGCATGCCCCAATACAGCAGATTTTCTTCCAGCTGGCCGGGAAAGTTGAAATTCATGCACATCCAGTATCCTGCGAACAGGAGAGTGTTCAGATACAGCCAGGGCGCACGCTGGCGCTGCGCGAAATTGGTGAGCACCACAAACGGCGCCAGCAGAATCAGCCATTGCGGATGCCAACTCACAAACACAAACAGCAGCCCATACACGGCCAGCCCCAGCCAGGGCATAAAGGCGGCGGCAGCCTGCCGGCTTTGAGGCCGATACAGATAGCATCCCAGCAGCAGACAGGCGTACAGGATCAGATAAATGGGCAGATCGTCCAGCCCGCCGGCCAGCTTGGCCGCAAAAATCCGCTGGATTACCTCGCCGTTGAATACGCTCATGTCACCGGTGCGACCACATAACAGGAACGCCGTGGGAATGTAAACCCACAGGCTGGCCAGCAGATAGCCGGCACAGCGCAAAGGCCGTTTTTCAACCAGTACCAGCAGCGGCACAAACAGCAAAAGCGGAAAAAATTTGAATACGACCGCTACCCCGGCCAGCAGAGAAAAACGAAGCATACGTCCATCCAGCCATGCCAGAATTGCTGCCAGCAAAAACAGCAGGCACAGTGAGTCGTACTGGCCCATGACCATTGTGGCAAAAAAGACGATGGGGTCCAGAACAAAATACAGCGGGATGAAATGCGCGTCATCGCCGGTATAGCCCAGCCGGGTGGCAATGCGGCGCAGCAGCACCGCGCAGCCGGCAAACGCAGCCGTACCAATCGCCTTTGACCAGAACATCAGAAAACGTTCGCTGACCACGAGCTGCCCCAACTGGCAAACAAGATACACCGGCAGCTGCCATACGGCATACAGCGCATAACACAAAATGTTATAGTGTGCATTGTTGAGATAGTACAGAGAATTCTGATGTGCCATTACAACATTGTAATAATCGAGAAACTGGCCGTTTTTGATGCAGTCAAGCAGCAGCCAGGCGTGGTTGGAAGTTTCCAGCAGGTCATCGTGGCCCGCGGTACCATAAAAAATGGCACACAGCAGAATCGTGAAGAGAAGATCAAGCCTATGGTGGGAACGCGGCGAAATGGCAGAAAGATTCATGGCGTGCCTCCGGTCACAGCCTGGCATACTCCACCGCGATGCGGGCCGCACAGCGGGCGTTGTTGTAGGCCAGTTGGATGTTGGTGGCCAGGCTGTCGCCGCCGGTCAGCTCCACGATCTTGGCCAGCAAAAACGGGGTGATCTTTTTGCCCCGCACGCCCGCCTCGTCGGCGGCGGCCAGCGCCTTGTCCACTACGGCGGACATTTCGCCAAAGTCCATCGCGTACTGCTCGGGCACCGGGTTGCCGATCAGGATGCCGCCGCCCATGCCCAGGTCCCACTTGACCTTGGCCAGCTTTGCCACGTCGGCCGGGGTATCGGCCTTGTAGTCCACGCCAAAGCCGCTTTCGCGGCAGTAAAAGCTGGGGAAGTTCTCGGTGCCCATGCCCACCACGGGCACGCCCATGGTCTCCAGATATTCCAGCGTCAGGCCGATGTCCAGGATCATTTTGGCGCCCGCGCACACCACGGCCACCGGCGTGTGGGCCAGCTCCTGCAGATCGGCCGAGATGTCAAAGCTGGTCGAAGCGCCGCGATGCACGCCGCCGATGCCGCCTGTGGCAAAGAATTTGACCCCCGCGTACTGGGCCAGCATCATGGTGGTGGTCACGGTGGTGGCGCCGGTGGCGCCGGTGGCCAGCGCAATGGGCAGGTCACGGCGGCTCAGCTTGCCCACGCAGTCGTTTTTATTCTCGCACAAAAACTGCAGTTCGTCCTCGGTCAGGCCGGCCTTCATGCGGCCGTTGATCACCGCCATGGTGGCGGGCACCGCGCCCTCGGCCCGGATGATGGTTTCGATCTCGCGGGCAAATTCCAGGTTCTGCGGGTAGGGCATGCCGTGGGAAAGGATGGTGCTTTCCAGCGCCACCACAGGCTTGCCCTCGGCCACTGCCTGGGCGATCTCAGGGGTGATGTCCATATAGTCCTTTACGCTGTAATTCATTCTACATACTCCTTTATCATGTATTCAATGGTTTCCATACTCATGGCGGGGTTGATGGTGTCGTCGCAGCTGATGGCCGCCAGCCCCGCGCCCAGCGCAAACTGCACCGTGCGCAAGGCGTCGTACCCCAGTACGCTGGCCCGCACGATGCCGGCCATGGTGGCGTCGCCCGCGCCCGTGGCGTTGACGCAGCCGTCAAAGCCGTGGCTGCGGCCGTGCAGCGCCCCTTCCGGCCCTTTGTAATAGATGCCGTCGCGCCCCAGCGAAACAAACACCCGCCGCACGCCCCGCGCCAGCACAGCGTCGCAGGCGGCGTCCAGTTCCGCTTCGGTGTGGATGGGCATACCAGCCAGCACCTCCATCTCCTGCCGGTTGGGCTTGATGGTGTCGAACGCGGCCAGGTACGGCTCTACCTCCCTGGCCCAGCTGGTGGATACCGGATCCATATACAGCGGCCGGGTGCAGCGCTGCGCCAGCGTCTGCAGGGCGGCGGCCGAAAGGTTGCCGTCGCACACCACCAGCTCCGCCCCGTTCAGCATGGGCAGGCACTGGGTCACAAACGCGCCGTTCAGTTCCTTGACGATGTGCATGTCGCTCATGGCCACGATCATGTCGCCGTCGTCGTCCAATACGGAAATGTAGCTGGAGCTGTGGCGGCCGGGGCGCACCTGCAGATACGCGGTGTCCATGCCCAGCGCGGCGCACCCCTCGCGCAGCATGCGGCCGTAGGGGTCGTCGCCCACCACCGACGCCAGCTTGACGCTGCACCCCAGCCGGACGGCGTTATCCAGAATATTGCGCATTACGCCGCCCATCGAAAGATGCAGCGTGCCGGGGTTGGAATCGCGCATCACCAGCGGTGCGTCGGCCCGGCCGTGGATGTCCACGTTTGCGCCGCCGATGCCGGCGATATAGCCCATATCCATCACCTCACAGGATCATAATGCTATTATTGTAAATTCTCCGCCCGGAAAATACAAGAGCCGTGAATAAACAATTCGCCGCCGCCGCAAACTACAAACAAAGCGGGACGGCGCGCCCGGGCGGACTTGCAAAAGCAGCCTTCGGCCGGCGGCTCTTTTGCGCTGCCGCCCCCGCCAAAGCTATTTTAGGGAACGGAGAATCAAATATGAACAAGGTACTTGCTTTTTTGCGGGACAAGGCGTTTGTGCTGGTACTGCTGGCGTGCATCGTGGGCGCTGCGTTCACCAGTGTTTGGGCCATCCGCACAGTACGGGACCGCCTGAGCGAAAACCCGGGCACGGCCGACAGCGATATCGCCGGGATCGAGGAATATCCCGGCCTGGAACAGGAGGAGGGGGATGCACAATGGCAGCAGCCTGGGGTCGGTGTGGCCGGCAATGTGGAGGGCGTGCCGAAGCCTACGCCCGCTGCGCCGGCGCAGTCTTCTGCATCGCAGTCTGGGTCTGGTTCGTCGTCGGCGTCTGCCAACGCGGAGCACGAGCAAGAAGAGCCTGCCGCTGTGCAGGCGCCCTCGTACACCTCGCCGGTGTCTGGCAGAGTATTGACCGCCTTCAGCGGGGATGAGCTGGTGTACAACAAAACGCTGGAGGACTGGCGCACCCACAACGGTGTGGATTACGCCTGCAATGCGGGCGAAAGCGTGTACGCGCCGGTCAGCGGCACAGTGGCCAAGGCCGAGGCGGACGGCAACTGGGGCGGCGTGGTGGAGATCACCGCCGCGGACGGCAGCGTCTGGCGCGTGTGCGGCGTAGCGGATGCCGTGGTCAAGGCCGGCGACGCGGTGAGCTGCGGCCAGCAGCTGGGCCGGGCGGGCGCCATCGGCTGCGAAAGCCTGACCGGCAGCCATGTGCATCTGGAGATCCGCAAAAACGGCCGCTATATCGACCCGGCAGAGTATCTGGGCTGAACGCCGGGGGCAAAGCAGAGCCCTCCCGCGGCGCGGCGCGTGTGCGCCCGCTGCGGGAGGGCTTTTTGCGCGCACGGCCGGCATTGCATTTTCAGCCCGCTTTCGGTATACTGTAATCTGTATTATTGTGTAAAAAAAGAGGGGAACAGTATGGGGAAACGGGTCCTGGTGGGCAGCACCGGCTTTGTGGGCGGCAATCTGGCCGCGGCAGGGGATTTTACCAAACTCTATCACTCCACCAACGTGCACGAGGGCTTCGGCGCACACAACGACCTGGTGGTGTACGCAGGCGTGCCCGCGGCCATGTTTCTGGCCAACAGCGACCCCGAAGCGGATCTGGCCGTGATGCGCGCCGCGCGCGAAAATCTGCGCGCGCTGAACGGGCGGCAGACCGTGCTGATCTCGTCCATCTGCGTGTACGCCGACAGCCGCGGCAAAACCGAGGCCGATGAGCCGCAGCCGGCCGGCCTTGCCGTCTACGGCGCCAACCGCCTGCAGCTGGAGCGCTGGGTGCGGGAGGATTTTCCCCATGCGCTGATCGTGCGGTTGCCCGCGCTGTACGGCAAGGGGCTGAAAAAGAATTTCCTGTACGACCTGCACACCATCACCCCCGCGCTGCTGCGCCCGGAAAAATATGAGCAACTGGCCGCCCGCAGCGAGCTGGTGCGCGCCGGCTATTCCGACGCGGGCAACGGCTTTTACAAGCTGAACGGCCGGGCCGATGCCGCTGCGCTGCGGGCGTGGTTTGAGCGCAATGATTTCAACGCCCTGTGCTTTACCGACAGCCGCAGCCGCTACCAGTTTTACAACCTGGCCCGCCTGTGGGCCGATGTGTGCGCCGCGCTGCGCCTGGGCCTGAGAACCCTTAATCTGACCACGCCGCCGGTATCCGCCGCCGAGGTGTACCGGGCCGTGACCGGCCGGGAGGATTTTTCCAACACGCTGGCCGCCCCGCCGTTTGATTACGACCTGCGCAGCCGCTATGCTGCCCTGCTGGGCGGGCAGGACGGCTACCTGTGCACGAAAGACGAGGAACTGGCGGACATCACAGATTTTATGAAAGGGTGGACCTGATATGCCGACCATTCGCCTGGCTGCCAGCAACATCGGCTGGAAAAAAGAGGATGACGAACGCATTTACGCCAAAATGAAAGCGCTGGGCTATACCGGGCTGGAGATCGCGCCCACCCGCATCTTTCCCGACCAGCCCTACGACCGGCTGCCCGCTGTGGCACTGTTCGCTGCGTACATCTACCAGAATTACGGCTTTGTGATCCCCAGTATGCAAAGCATCCTGAACGGCAAAAGCGAAAGCTTGTTCGACGAAGCCGGCGCCTACGCCCTGACTGAATACCAGGCCGGCGCGTACCGCTCTGCCCAAAGCTGCCGCTGCCCCAGCCTTGTGTTCGGCTGCCCGCGCAACCGCAGCGTCCCGGCGGGCAAAACCGTTTTTGATGCAGACGATTTCTTCCGCGAAAATGGTTTTCTCGCCGCGCAGAAGGGCGTGACGCTGGCGCTGGAGACCGTGCCGCCCTGCTACAATACCAATTTTTTGAACCGCACCGCCGACACCTTTGCCTATGTGCGCCATCTGGGTGCGCCGGGCCTGGCGGTGAACCTGGACATCGGCGCCATGCTCACCAACGGCGAGCGCCTGGCCGATTTTGTCAACGACCTGCCGCTGGTCAGCCATATCCACATCAGCGAGCCGGGCCTTGCGCCCATCGCCCCGCACCCCATCCACCGGGAGCTGGCGCTGCTGCTCAAGGGGCTGGGGTATCAGGGCTTTGTGTCCATCGAGATGAAAACCACCGACGCTGACACCATGGAAGCGGCGCTGGACTATGTGGCGGAGGTGTTTGCATGAGCGAAGAACCGATGCGCCGGCCGGAGCCGCCCAATGCGGAGCGGCGCTTTTCCCAGCCGACGGCTGTGCCGGGACAGCCCGGCGTGCCCGCCTATACGGTGACGGAACTTGGCCCCCGCGCCGCAAAATACTGCCTTCTCATCCCGATCATCAACGAGGGGCAGCGCATCCTGCATGAGCTGGATCGGGGCATGGCCGCCGGTGTGCCGCAGCAGGTGGATGTCATTCTGTGCGACGGCGGCTCTACCGACGGCAGTATGGCCCCGAAGGGGCTGGCTGCCCGCGGCGTGAACACCCTGCTGGTCAAAACCGGCCCGGGCAAACAGGGCGCCCAACTGCGCATGGGGCTGCACTTTGCGCTGGAGCGCGGCTACGAGGGCGTTCTGACCATCGACGGCAACGACAAGGATTCCATCGAGAGCGTACCGCTGTTTGTGCAAAAGCTGGACGAGGGCTACGGCCTTGTGCAGGGCAGCCGGTTTATCCGGGGCGGCGAAGCGGTGAACACGCCGCTGTCGCGCTGGCTGGCGGTGCAGTTGATCCATGCGCCGGTCATCAGCCTGGCCGCCGGCCAGCGCTTTACCGATACCACCAATGCTTACCGTGCCTACAGCCGCGCCTACCTGACCGACCCGCGGGTGCAGCCGCTGCGCGACATTTTTATGGGCTATGAGCTGCTGGCGTATCTTTCGGTGCGGGCCACCCAGTTGGGGTACACAGCCTGCGAGGTGCCGGTGCGCCGCGCCTACCCCAAGGGCGAAAAGACCCCCACCAAGATCAAGGGCCTCAAGGGCAACAGCGACCTGCTGCGCTGCCTGTGGGGGGCGCTGACGGGGAAGTATAACCCCTGAACGCCGGCGCGCAGCAAACGCTTGTTGTGATCGGCGCGGCATGCGAGAAAGGAATCGCCATGACCTACGATAAAATCATTCTGGGCGCGGGCCTGTACGGCCTGTATGCGGCCGAGCGCTGCGGCGCCCGCGGCCAGCGGGTGCTGGTGCTGGAGCGGGACGCTACGCCGTTCCGCCGTGCTACCACCATCAACCAGGCCCGGGTGCACCAGGGCTACCATTACCCCCGCAGCTATTCCACGGCCATCAAGAGCGCACACTATTTCGAGCGTTTTTGCCGCGATTACGAGTTCTGCCTGCTGAAAGATTTTGACCAGGTCTACGCCACCAGCGCGAAGTTTTCGTGGACGGATGCGGCGGCATTCCGCAAGTTCTGCGCTGCGGCCCACATCCGCTGCGACGGGGTGGACCCGGAAAAATACTTCCGGCCGGGGCTGTGCGACGGCGCGTTTTTAACCACCGAGTACACCTACGACGCGCAGATCCTGAAAGAGTATCTGCTGAAGCGTATTGCCGCCATGCCCGGCGTGGAGATCGCCTATTCCCATAAGCCCGACCGCATCGAACGGGCGGGCAGCGTCTGGCGGGTGACGGCGGGCGAGCGCACCGACGAAGCGCCTTTTTTGCTCAACGCCACCTACGCGGGCGTGAACGATGTGCACCGCATGATGGGCTTTGAGCCGTTCAAAATCAAATACGAGCTGTGCGAGATGATCCTGTGCACGGTGTCGCCCGCGTTCCAGAATGTGGGCATCACGGTGATGGACGGGCCGTTCTTTTCCATTATGCCGTTCGGCCGCACGGGGCTGCACAGCATGAGCGCGGTTACCTTTACCCCGCACAACACCAGCTATGAATCGGTGGCCACCTTTGACTGCCAGCAGCGCTCGGGCGGGCTGTGCCGGCCAGGCGATCTGTACAACTGCAACGACTGCCCGGCCCGGCCCGAAAGCGCCTGGCCCTATATGAGCCGGCTGGCCCGCAAGTATCTGCGGGAGGAATACGGCTTTGAATACCATTCCAGCCTTTACAGCATGAAGCCGATTTTGAAAGCCAGTGAGATCGATGATTCCCGCCCCACCGTGGTGCGCCGCTATTCCAGCGACCCTGCGTTTATCAGCGTGCTGTCGGGCAAGATCAATACGGTTTACGATTTGGACGAGGTGCTGGACAATGACTGAAAATAAGGAAAAGAATTTTATCACGGCAGTGGTGTATCTGCACGATGATGAAGCCCGGGTCGTGCCGTTTGTACAAGTGCTGAACGAACGGCTTGACGCCCGCTTTGAACAATACGAGATCATCGCGGTGGACGACCGCTGCGCGGATGGAACGGTGGAAAAATTGCGCACCTGGGCAAAAGACCTGCAAAAGCCGCTGACCATCCTGCACATGAGCCTGTATCAGGGCGTGGAAAGCGCCATGAACGCCGGGCTGGACTGCGCCATCGGCGATTATGTGTACGAGTTCGACAGCGCCGAGGCTCCTTGGCCGGCGGACTGCATCGGCGCCGCGTACGACGCCGCCCTGCAGGGCAGCGACATCGTTTCGGTGTGCCCGGACCGGCAGCGGGTGACCAGCCAGTGGTTTTACCGGCTGTTCAACGCCAATAGCCATTCGGCGTACAAGCTGCGCACCGACGCGTTCCGCCTGGTGAGCCGCCGGGCCATCAACCGGGTGCACGCCGTGTCGGAAAAGCTGCCCTACCGCAAGGCGGCGTACGCGGCCAGCGGCCTGAAAATGACCGACCTTGTGTACGAGGGCGCGGCGCCCCGGCGCGCGCAGGGGCGCATGGGCCTGGCGGTGGACAGCCTGGCGCTGTACACCGACGCGGGCTACAAGCTCAGCCTGGGGCTGACCGGCGCCATGCTGCTGCTGACGCTGTTTGAACTGGTGTATACGCTTGTGATCTACTTCAACGGCCGCCCCATCGAGGGCTGGACCACCACCATGCTGGTGCTGACCGTGGGCTTTTTGGGGCTGTTTGCCCTGTTTGCCGTGGCGTTGAAATACCTGAGCCTGATCCTGGAGCTGACCTTCAAGCGGCAGACAAGCCTGGTGGAGGGCATCGAAAAAATCCAGAAATAAGCCGGCGCCGCCGCGCAGGAGGATGGAGAATTGAACAAGCTGACAAGTATTTTCAAAAAGGATCTGTCCCGCCGGGCGTTCTGGGTGCTGGTGGTTGTGGTGTTCGCAGCCAAGGCGGTGCTGGGCTATGCCCAGAATATTTACATCACAGTGGGCGGCGCGCCGCTGGATGACGAACTGATGTTCAAGGCGGCCCAGAGCATCTCAGCCGGGAACTGGCTGGGGGAATACAACTACCTGACCCTTTCCAAGCAGATGTTCTTTGCGGTGTGGCTGGCGTTCTGCCACGCGGTGCATATCCCTTACCTGATTGCGGGCCAGCTTTTGCTGTGCGGGGCCGCGCTGGCCATGGCGCAGGCGTTTGCGCCGGTGCTGCGCACCTGTAAAAGCCGCTTTGCCCTGTTTGCGGCGCTGGCGTTCAGCCCGGCGGCCGCGGCCAGCTTTACGCTGCGGGTGTACCGGGATAATATCTTCCCATCCGAGTGCATTCTGTTGTTCGCCGGCATGATCGGCGCGGCGCTGCGCTGTAAGCGGGGGCTGCGCGGGTACTGGCCCTGGCTGGCGCTGGCGGGCGTGGGGCTGGGCACGGCCCGCATCACCCGCGAGGACGGCATCTGGCTTTTGCCCTTTGCGCTGGTGGGCACAGCGGTCATTCTGGTCGCCATCCTGCGGGAAAAGGGGCTGGACCACAAGCTGGTGCGCTGCCTGGCGCAGGCGGTGCCCTATGGGGTGCTGGCGGCTTTTGTGCTGACGATCAGCGCCATCAACTATACGCATTACGGCGTGTTCACCACCAGCGATTTTTCCGAGGGCAGCTTTGCCGCCGCCTACGGCGCCATGACCCGCGTGGAACACGAGGAATGGAAACCGCTGGTGCCTGTGCCGAAGGATGTGCGCGAAAAGCTGTATGATGCTGTGCCTCAATTGCAGCCGCTGCGCTACTGGCTGGAGGAATACGTTCCGTTCCAGATTGGGTTTATGAGCAAGGAAGTGGGCGACTATCAGGCCGGCAGCTTTTACTGGGTGCTGCGCCGTGCCGCCCAGGAGGAGGGCATCTACGAAACTGCCGCCGGCGCCGAACGCTACTGGCAGACCGTGGCGGACGCCGTCAATACAGCCATCGACGAGGGCGTGCTCACCGCGTCGGTAGGCAAACGCAGCTCCACCACGCCCATCATCCGGGCGGAGTATGTGCTGCCCACCCTGCAGGAAACGGTGCGCAGCTTTTTCTACTGCCTGACCTTCCGGGACTGCAGCTGCTATTGCTCCGGCGAAGGCAGCATGAGTCAGGCACTGCCGGAGGATGCAAAACTTTACCGGGATTATTTGGGCAATTATGTAAACTATGCAGCGATCGAGGGCACAGGAATGCCGTATTATGGTACGAGAGATTTGTGGATCTACCATTGTTTTGACGCGCTGATTTACCTGTACGCTTGGCTGATTCCGGTGCTGTTTGCGGCAGCGCTGGCTGTGCAGCTGCGCCGTTTGATCCGTATGATCCGCACAAAAAATGCCGACGGCCTGCTGGTCTGGCTTATCCTGCTGGGCGTGCTGGGCATGGCGCTGCTGCGCTGCGCCATGATCGCCTTTATGGAGGTGGCCGCCTTTAACATCGGCACCTACGTGATGTATCTGGCCAGCGTGCACCCGCTGCTGATCACCTATGCGGTAGCGGGCGTTCTGGCAAAACCGGGGGAAAAAGCATGAGTTTTACCTCGCCGTCCTTTTTTGTGTTTCTTGCTGCGTGCTGCGCGGCGTATTATCTGGCGCCCCGCCGCTGGCAGAACAGCGTGCTGCTGGTGTGCAGCCTGTGGTTTGCCGCGGCGTGCGGCGCGGCTACGCTGGCTGTATTGTGCGCGGAGATCCTTTGCACCTACGGGCTGGCACTGGCGCTGGGGCATGC
>CAMFSB010000024.1 GCA_945982465.1 uncultured Faecalibacterium sp.
TGCGCGCGAGAGGGCGGGGGTGATGGCCGTAGCGGTAGAAGTCGCCGTGCGGGCGGTGGGTAACAAATATCAGAGGGATGCCATACTGCGCCAGCTGCGCGGTACCTTCCGCACAATCTGTTGTCCCCGTCAGCAGCGGCAGCTCCTCATCCGACACCTTGAGGATATCTACCAGAGGCAGCGGTTCTTTCATTTGTGCAACAGCCGTGTCCGCATCCGGCCAGAGATTGGCGCGGTAATTGGGGTCATAGGTAATAACCGCCCCCAGCGCCTTTGCGCGGCGCACCGCGTCCAGCGTGGCTGTGCGGGAGGGATCAGCGGTCAGGCTGACCGAGCCGAAATGTACAATGTTTGCCTGTTTCAGCGCCTCGTCCGAGATATCCTCCCGGCACAGCATCACGTCTGCGTTGGCGCTGCGATAGAAGCTGAAATCCCGTTCGCCGGATTCGTCCACCGAGACCACCGCCATGGTCGTGGGATGCTTGGCGTCGACCGCCATGCCCGAAATGTCCACCTTGCTTTCACGCAGTACCTGAGTCAGGTAACGTCCAAAGGCGTCCGCCCCCACCTTGCCGATAAAGGCGGTTTGCGCACCGAGCTTTGCGGCGGCCACCGCCAGATTGGCCGGCGCTCCGCCGGGGTTTGCGGCAAACTGCGGGATGCCGCACCGGTCGCTGCCGGTCTGGGTCAAATCGATCAGAACTTCGCCGATGGATAGGATATCCATATTCTCAACTCCTTATTTTTTTATCATGAGCGGTTTTCTGCCCGGGGAACTGCCTGCAGCCCGAAAGCGACAAACCGCACTTCTTCTGTCAATCGGGATAAACACAGCCGTTCAGGAATTCGGCAACAATCTCCAGCCGGTCGCCCGAAAAGCCCTGCCGGCACGAAAGCTCCAGTTCAATGGCGCTTTTGCCCCGCTGAGAAAAGGCGGCGGCTCCCAAGGAATAGGGGTTGGCCGCATCCGTATATTCAAACAGGCAAACGGTGTATTCCTGCCCTGCGGCGGTCAGCGTCTGGGTTTCGGTGATGAGATAGTTCTGCCGCGCCAGCTCCAGCCAGCCGGACACGGCGGAAGCAGCCCGCTCTTCGGTTTGGCTTTCCTGCACCACCAGCGTCAGCTGGGCGTCGTAGAGATCCACCGTCTCCCCTTCGCTGTTCTCGTAGGGCTGCGGTTCCCCTGCCACCCACGAGGCATAGTACAGCCCGTTGGGCGCGAGAACGTCCTTGTTGTCCAGCAAGGCAAAGCCCTCCTGCGGGGCGGGCGCAACCATCGTTGTGCCGATGGGCGCCGTGCCGTCCGCATTGACGAGGGGGCCGTTTTTCAGGTTTTCGTCCCGCAGGCCGCGCCCCGCCAGCACCATGGCCGCCAGTGCCCCCACTGCCAGAACGCCTGCCGCCAAAATCAAACTGCCGCGCTTCATGGGTTTGCTCCTTCCGTGATGACCTGCCACAGCCTCTGTGCGCCCTGCCGTGCAGAGGCCGCCGCGCTGTTTTTGGGCTCTTCGTAATAACTGCGGCGTCCCAGCGCCAGCCCGTTGATCAGTTCCGCATTGCTGCCGCAGACCTCCATGCCCAGCACTGTGGTCTGGTAGCTTCCAAGCTCCTGTTCTGCCAGCCGGGGGCAGGCGGACCAGAGAACTGTTTTCCCCCTGGCGCTATAGTCATCCGCCGCCGGAGCAGTGCCGTCCCAGTTGGCAAGCGCCTGATATTCCAACTGGAAACGCGCCGGATCTTCCAATAAAAGCAGCGAGCTTTCCTGGGCGTTCATATCTGCCAAAAACTGCATCTGCGCGGCAATGGCATATGTGCCGGCTTTTTCTTTATCTTCCGTTCCGCTGACGTACTGGTGGAGCGTCACACGCACCACGCCGTCCCCGTTCAAATCCTCCCCGTATCGTGCAAGGGCCTGTTCCACGGCGCGGGCGGTATCCTCCGGCAGCGAACTCTCGCCCACATAGGCGACCTGATAGTCCGGCAGTGTCTGGCCCCAATGCAGGGCATTGGCCAGCCAGCTTACACCGATCCATGCCACCACCGCAACGGCCACAAGATAAGGCCAATGGTAATCCAGCCAGTTTTTGACCCAGTACCACCGGCCCTTTTCCGGGGCGGTCATGCCTTGGTTGTGCCGCCGAACGCATAGCTGACCGGCAGGCACAACAGCGAGGGGGTATTCGTATCGGTTTCTTCCAGCACCAGCCTGACGCAGGTTTCCGCCATGGCCTCTGCCGGCTGCACAATGGTGGAGCAGTAATAGTCCCCGTCCCCAAAGGTGCGCAGCCCATCGTAGCCGATCACCTGCACATCCTCCGGCACACGCTGCCCCATGCGGCGCAGCATCTTGACGGTTTCCACTGCCAGCTTGTCGGTCACACAGAAAATCCCATCGAATGCCAGCCGCCCGTCGGTCAGGTTGTCCCGCAGGAACTGCTCGAACTCCTCGATAGGGGTGCCGTCCAGCAGCACCTTGCACACGCAGGGGATCTGCATTGCCTCGCAGGCCGCCACAAAGCCGTCCTTACGCTTGTTCGTCTCGCTGGCAAGGGCCGAACCAATGCGCAGAAACGCCAAATTCCGGCACCCGTTTTCCACCAGCTTCTGGGCTGCCAGCCGCCCGCCGGCATAGTTATCAGAGGCCACGCAGGGGGTGTTTCCGCCCAGGCAGCGGTCGATCGACACCGAGCGGACATTCTGGGAAATTTTCAGATCCGGGTTGTAGGTCAGCGCAATGATGCCGTCGACCTTGTTCTGCTCTGCCATCTGCACCATTTCCTGTTCCTTGGCGTAGTCGTAATCCGTATCGCACAGCAGCATCCGGTAGCCATGCCTGACCAGCGCGCGGTTGATGTAATGCGCCATTATGCCAAAAAACGGGTTGATCATATTGGGCAGAATGACCGCGATGGTATAGGTACGGTTGTTTTTCAGCCCCTTGGCATAAGCGTTGATGTGATAATCCAGCTGCTTGATGGCAGCTTCCACCTTTTTGCGGTAGCTTTCCCCCACGGGGATGCCATTGATGACCTTGGAGACCGTGCCGAGGGAAACGCCGGCCTCCCGGGCAACATCCTTCATGGTAGGGGCCTCACCGGGCTTTGCCATAAATTCGATCACTCCTTTATATACGGTATTGCCGCACTACCCTGTGAACTATTTCCGTCCAGACAGGCCACGCTCCTCTGCCAAGCCATCCGTCCGTTTGATTTTCAGTTTGAGTATAGCATAGTCATGTGAACTTGTAAAGTTGTTTTCGTGAAATTACGTGAATCGTTTCATGTTTTGATCCGTTGAATTATACACAAAAAAACGCAACAGAAGCTGTTCAAAACGTTGAAAACGCGCATTAAAGTCCCATTTTTTCTGAAATCAGCTTGACAGATACGTTTATTCATGCTATTTTTTCGTTGCAAATCGTAAAACGTTTCACGAGCGTGCCGAACGATCTGTTCCAGACGGCAGGAGCACCCCCGCCCGCGGGCTGCGGGCCGCGAAGAGAAGAAATGGAGGAGATTCTATGACGCAAGAGCCGTCCGCTGTTGTGTGCAAGCCGGACGCCATCCCAGTCCACCGCAAACAGCTTGGTCAGCGCATCCGCGAAAACTGGCAGTTGTATGCCATGCTGCTGATCCCAGTTGTTCTGACCATCATTTATAAGTACATTCCCATGTACGGCATCCAGATCGCGTTCCGCGATTTTAAGGCAAGCCGCGGCATTACCGGGAGTGAATGGGTCGGCCTGTATTGGTTTGAACGGTTTTTTACCGCCCCCAACTGTGTGCGCATGATTAAAAATACCGTGCTGCTCAGTTTGTACAGCCTGCTGTGGAGTTTCCCCATCCCCATCATCCTGTCCCTTTGCATCAACCAGCTGCGCTTTGCAAGGTTCAAGCGCGTGGTACAGACTGTGCTGTATGCGCCGCACTTCATCTCCACCATGGTCATCTGTGGTTTGATCAAGAGTTACCTGAGCCCCTCGGGGGGTCTGCTGAACCTGATTTTGGGCACCAGCGAGGACTTCCTCTCGGAGAGCACCGCATTCCGTACCATTTACGTGGCATCCGGCATCTGGCAGGAAGCCGGATGGGGCACCATCATTTATATGGCTTGTCTGGCTGCTGTGGATACCAGCCTGTACGAAGCCGCCAAGATCGATGGCGCGTCCATGTTCCAGCGCATTCTGCACATTGATATTCCGGAGCTGGTGCCCATGATCGTTCTGCAGCTCATCATGAGCGTGGGCGGCCTGATGAATGTTGGCTTTGAAAAGGTCCTGCTGCTGCAGACCGAGCTGAATAAAGCGACCAGCGACATCATTGCCGTTTATGTGTACGAGCAAGGTATTATCAACGCCAAATACAGTTATTCCACCGCCGTAGGCCTGTTTAATACCATCGTCAACATTCTTCTGCTCATCATAGTCAACCGCATCGCCAAAAAGGCGGCAGACGTCAGCTTTGTGTAAAGGGGGTTCATCCAATGGCAAAAAGCAATAAAGGCTCCATTTCTGCCCGGAAACCCGGCGGCCTGTCGGACAATGTCAGCGATATCGTGCTGCTGGTCATCTGCGCTGCCGTCATGCTGATCGTAGCCTACCCGCTGTACTATGTTCTGGTGGCTTCGTTCTCCGACCCTTACGACGTTTACGCAGGCAAGACCTTCCTGCTGCCCAGCCAGTTCACTCTGAAAGGCTACCAGGCTGTGTTTGCAGACAGCGCGCTGTTCTCCGGTTTTATAAACAGCATCAAGTACACCGTGATCGGCACGATTTACTCGGTGGTGATGATCTACCTGGTGGCCTACCCCCTGAGCGTGCGTGACCTGCCCGGCCGCAAGTACATCAGCCTGTTCTTTGTGATCACCATGTATTTTGGCGGCGGTCTGGTCCCCACCTACCTGATCGTCAAGGAAACCGGCCTGCTGGGCAATATCTGGGCATTGTTCCTGCCGGGCGTTGTGGCGGTCGGTCACGTTATCATTGTACGTAACTTCTTTGAAAACAACATTCCCCGCGAGCTGCTGGAAGCCGCCGAGATCGACGGCGCGTCCAAATGGACGGTCTTTATCCGAATGATCGTTCCGCTGAGCCGTTCCATCATGGCCGTTATGGTCGTGTACAGTATGGTCGCTTACTGGAACGACTGGTTCACCGCCCTGATTTACCTGAAGGCGGATCAGGCGCCCCTGCCGCTGGTACTGCGCAATGTTCTGATCAAAAGTTCCACCAGCGCCAGCCAGGCTTCGATGATTTCCGGCGGCTTTGCCGAGCTGAACAAGCTGACCGAGATGGTCAAATTCTCGTCCATCGTGGTCGCCGCCGCCCCCATGCTTGCCATTTACCCCTTTGTGCAGAAGTATTTTGAAAAGGGCTTTATGGCAGGCGCCGTGAAAGGCTGAGGCTCTGCGCAGCGCTCGGTACGGCCATCGCAGAGCCTTATTGTCCCACGGTTGCCGTACCCCGTTGCATTGATCACCCAATTTTATCCAATAGAGGCTTGATACTACACACAAAACCTGCTAATTTCTTTCAGGAAAAGGAGAAGCATTATGAAACATCGGATTTCCCGTCGCGACTTCCTCAAGGTGTGCGCCATCTCCGGCTCTGCTGCGGCGCTGACTGCCTGCGGCAGCCAGCAGTCCAATGCCCCCGACCCGTCCAACACCGACCAGACCAGCTTTAACATCGTGGGCGCCCAGTCTGCCCTCAGCCCCGGCTACAATGACAACGAGCTGCTGAAAACCATGGCTGACAATGTCGGCATCCAGATTGCCTACGAAACCATGAGCGACTCGCTGAGCGAGCAGGTCAACATCCGTATTGCGGGTGATCAGCTTCCCGACGCCTTCATGGGCGTTGGGTTCTCCAACTATGACCTGACCAACTACGGCGGAGACGGCACCTTCCTGGATCTGACCCCCAACATCACCGCCGACATCATTCCCAACCTGACCAAGATTCTGGAGGAGCATCCTGCCATCCGCAGCGCCATCACCATGAGCGACGGCTGCATTTACGGCCTGCCCGCCGCCGAGCAGATGGGCACCGCCGGCATTGGCGACGACAAGGATTACAGCATCTTCACCATCCCGCAGTTCTCCATGATCAACAAGCGCTGGCTGGATGAGCTGGGCCTGGCCGTGCCCACCACGCTGGATGAGCTGCATACCGCCCTGAAGGCATTCAAGGACAACGACATGTCTGCCAAGGTCTATGGCAATGCGCCCGGCAGCACCATCCCCATGTCCACCGGCTTTGACGAGTGGTGCTGGGGTCAGAACATCTTCTACGCTGGCTTCGGCTTCACCAACTGGCCCAACGACGTGTGCAACGACCTGGTGCTGAAAAAGGACGGCAAATGCGAATTTGTCTGCGCCAGCGACAACTACCGCAAGGCTGTTACCTACTTCCACGACTGGTACGCCGAGGGCCTGATGGACATCGAAATGTTCAGCCAGGATGCGAACCAGCTTCTGGCCAAGGGCGCGCAGGGCTACCTGGGCGTTTCGACCTGGTGGTACATTGAGGAGCTGATGGGCAGCTACTCCGCCGACTATGTGTTCCTGCCGGTTCTGGATGGCCCGGACGGCACCCACAATGTCACCGTCCGTACCGGCGGCGGCACCAACAGCGGCCAGCTGAGCATTACCCGCGCCTGCCAGAGCCCCGCCAACCTGCTGCGCTTCTTTGACCAGTGGTACGACGGCGAGACTGTGATGCAGCTGCAGTATGGCCCCATCGGCGTGTTCTTCACCGGGCAGGACGCTTCCGGCAAGTGGCTGTCCATCACCGACGAGGAATCGAGAGCCAAGTTCAACAAGGGCGCCGGCGAGCTGAAGTCCACCTACGAAGTTGCTGGCCCGAAGCTGATCCTGAGCGAGTATTACGATCAGTACTTCTACATGGAAGACCGCGCCATCGAGCGCCTGACCGACCTGAGCGAGTACTGGATGCCGTTTGTTGACGACACCACCACCTACCCCATCGACTGCGTGTTCACCGCCGAAGAGCTGGAGACCATTGACCGCTACCGTGCCGACTTTGAGAGCGCCGTTTCTGAACAGGAAGGCCTGTGGCTCAAGGATGGCGGCCCCACGGACGACGAGTGGAACGCTTATGTCGAGATGCTTTCCAAGAGCTGCGGCATGGATAAGCTGCTGGAGACGTATCAGACCGCCTACGACCGCTATAAGACAAACGCCTGATTTATTTTACACAAGGAGAAATACCTATAATGTCCAGTGAACTGCTGACCAAAGCCCGCGCCTATGAGGCGCAGCACGGCGACGCCATTCCTGCCGCCGAACGCCCCGCATACCATCTGACACCCTATATTGGTTGGATGAACGATCCCAACGGTTTTTCGTTGTATAAGGGTAAATACCACCTGTTTTATCAATACTTCCCTTATAAAACAATCTGGGGGCCGATGCACTGGGGACATGCGGTCAGCACGGATCTGCTGCACTGGGATTATTTGCCCGCCGCACTCGCTCCGGATGCGGAATACGATAAAAACGGCTGCTTTTCCGGCAGCGCTGTAGAAATGAACGACGGCCGGCAGCTTCTGCTTTATACGGGCGTCCGCTGTGAAAAGCAGAAGGACGGCGGACTGCGGGATGTACAGACCCAATGTGTTGCGGCAGGCGACGGCCTCGACTACGAAAAGTACCCCTGCAACCCGGTTCTGAACGAAGCAGATCTGCCCGCCGGCTTCAGCCGGATCGACTTCCGCGACCCCAAGCTGTGGATGGAGCCGGACGGAAGCTATTCGGCCGTGGCGGTCAGCCGCACCGGCGACGGCAGCGGCGCCGTGCTGCTCTTCCACAGTGCAGACGGCTTTGACTGGCACTTTGTCACGGTGCTGGATCGCTGCAACAACGAGTACGGCAAAATGTGGGAATGTCCTGACTTTTTTGAGCTGGACGGCAAGCAGGTGCTTATGCTCAGCGTGCAGGAGATGCAGGCCCGGGGCGAAATGCACGGCGGTTTCAATGCCTTGTACCTTGTGGGCAGCTACGATCCGGCCACACACACCTTTATCCGTGAGGATGTGCAGATGGTAGATTGCGGCATCGACTTCTATGCCAGCCAGACGCTGCTTTCGGCGGATGGCCGCCGGATCATGACGGCATGGATGCAGACATGGGCCGATACCGAGGATAAGCCGAAAGACTGCAAGTTGTTTGGGCAAACGATCTGCCCGCGTGAACTCCGGCTGAAAGACGGGAAACTGATCCAGACCCCTATCCGGGAACTGGACGCTCTGCACGGCGAACGGGTCCTGCACGAAAACGTGACCATCCAGCAGGAAACAGCCCTTGCAGGCATTGGCGGACGGGTCGCCGATTTGACAGTGTGGATCCAGCCCGGCCAGGAGCCATACCATTCTTTTACACTCAAGCTGGCAGCGGACGAAACCTACTGCACCACCCTTACTTACACGCCTTATTCTTCGCAGCTTACGCTCGACCGCAGCCGCGCAGGTTCCCGCGCGGACATTGTCCACACGCGCAGCTGCACCGTGCGCCGCCAGGACGGCGCACTCAAGCTCCGCATTCTGCTGGACCGCAACAGCGTTGAAGTCTTTGTCAACGACGGTGAGCAGACCATGACCGCATGGATCTACACGCCCCAGTCCGCCGATGGCATCACCTTTGCGGCGGACGGAACGGTACAGGTCACTGCCGTGCAGTACGCGTTGAATCTCTAAGTTTTTTCATCTCTCCTTCTTGCATGCAGCCCTTTTCCGGTATTGCGCCGGAGAAGGGCTGCTTTTTTGATTTGCAATGAACTGCTGCAAAGCGGCCCCCAAAAACGAGACAGGCTGCCTCGAAAAAGACGGCCCGTTCCACGCAAACCAGCGCAGCACGAGCCGGGTCAGGCCGCGGCAAAACAGGTGCAGGGAATCCAGTGCATTTCAGCCAAAGGGGCTGCTCAAAAACGCCGGCGGGCAGAATTTGCTGCTGCGTGGATCCGCCGGAGATGCTTGACAGCAGCTACAAGGCCAGCTATAATGTATTTGAAAATGATACAAATACATTATAGCCGGCAGGAGGAGCGATGGACACAAAATTTTCCGTTGCGGTGCATGTCCTGATTTTGATCGCGGAGTCTCCGGCCCCGATCAATTCGGATCAGATGTCAGAAAGCGTTGGCACCAATGCCAGCTATATCCGCAAAATTCTGGCGCTGCTGAATAAGGCAGGCATTGTTGAGGGGCACCGGGGGATCAGCGGCTACAAGCTGATGATTGCCCCAGAACAGCTTACCCTGCTGCAAATCTATCAGGCGGTTTTGCAGCAGCCGCAGGTTCATCTTCTGGATATTCATCAAAATCCCAGCGATCAGTGTATCGTTGGGCGTCATATCAAGCCCGCGCTGACCGATATGTTTGCCGACTTGGAGGGCGCCTTTGCCCGCTGCCTTTCGGGCAAAACCCTGGCCGACTGCATTGCTGATATCCGTAAAAGAATGGAATAACAGGAGGAGAGATTCATGAATATTTTAGAGATCCTTTTCAGCCCTACCGGAGGAACAGCGAAAGCTGCCCGCCTGATCGCCAGCCAGTGGGGCGAAAGCGCCGTCAAAATCGATCTGAGCGATCCTAAAACTGATTTTTCCAAGTGTGTGATCCACAAAGAAGATCAGGTCCTGATCGCCATGCCTTCCTTTGGAGGACGGGCGCCCGCCGTGGCCATCGAGCGCTTGAAGCAGATTGCGGGCAACGGCGCCAAATGCACCCTCGTCTGTGTATACGGGAACCGGGCCTACGAGGACACCCTCGTGGAAATGGAGGACGCCGCGCAAAGCTGCGGTTTCCGGGTCATTGCTGCCGTGGCGGCTGTGGCAGAACACTCCATTCTGCCCCAATATGCCACCGGCCGGCCGGATCAAGCCGACGCATTGCAGCTTGCCAATTTTGCCGCCAAAATTGCCGGCAAAGAGAGCGAGGTCGCAGCCTTGCCCGGAAACCGCCCCTACAAAAAGAGCGGTGGCGCCGGGCTTGTACCAAAGCCGACCAAAGACTGCGTAAAATGCGGTTTGTGCGCCAAAAAATGCCCTGTGCAGGCCATTGATCCGGTAAGCTTTGTGGCAAACCCCAAGCTGTGCATCGGTTGTATGCGCTGTGTAAAGCAGTGCCCCAAAGACGCCAGAACCGTCAACGGCTTGCTGGTCTCCATTGCGGGCATCGCGATCAAGAAGGCCTGTTCGGTGAAAAAAGAGAACGAACTGTACCTGTAAAAGGAAGCGCCGGCGTTGTCCTATCGGGCGGCGGGCGGCTTTATCTCCTGCAAAATGAAAATCCGCCGGACACAAGGCCGCTGCCTGTGTCCGGCGGATTTTTTTGAAGCAAGATGCAGCCGGGTTTATTGCGCCGCCGTCTGAACCAGCCAACGGAAGAGCGCTTTGCCGTGCTCCATACCCGCGCGAGCAAGATTTTCCGGATGCCACTGGACGCCGAGGATGTTCCCCGTATCACTTTCCACGGTTTCGATGACCCCATCCGGTGCCCAGGCTGTGGCCGTAAACCCGGGGGCCGGGGTTTTAATTGCCTGATGATGAATGCTGTTTACCGAAATCTCCTCGGCCCCTGTCAAGCGCCGAATCAGGCTGCCTTCGGCGGTTTGCACCGAGTGGAGGATCCTCCATCGCTCTTCCAGCGTGTTGATCGGTTTGGCGTGAACGACTTCGGAGGGGATCTGTGTCGGAATGTCCTGATACAGATCACCCCCCAGGGATCTGGTAAGCACCTGCATTCCAAGGCAAATGCACAGCATGGGTTTTCCGCTGGCGGCCATCGTTCGCACCAGGGCCAGAGCCGTTTTCTGGCTCTCCAGATCTACCGCGACGGGATCCGGTTTCAAGCCCGGCAACAGGGTTTGCCCGTACCACGCCGGAGAAAAGTCCCCGCCGCCGGGCAGCAAAAAGCCGTCGCAGCAATTTACCAGTGCCGCAAGTGCATCCGGCTCGGCGCCGGGCATCAGGGTCAACTGCATGGGAATGCCGCCCGCCTGCTGGATCTGTTCCAGGTAATGGCCGGTGGTGCCGTATACGGGAAGCAGCACGCCCATGTCATGTTGGGCAGAAATCACGCCGATGATCGGGTGTTTTTTCATACTGGCTCTCCTCACAAAACGTTTGAAGCCATGGGGCGGCTTACAAAATGGTTTCTGCCCGCCGTACTTTCGCTGCTTTTTCCTGCAGGTAAGCGGTCAGCTTCTTCTCAATGGGGGCAGGGATCTTGCGGGCGTGCTCCGGGCAGACCGAAATGCAGCGCATGCAGCCGATGCAGGCGTCGGTGGTGGTGTTGGGCTGCTCCAGCGGGATCGCTTTTACCGGGCACTCCTGTGCGCAGATGCCGCAGGAAATGCAGTTTTCATCGGTCAGGGGCTTTACGCCGGTGCCGCGCTTTTTGTTTTTGTAGTCCGGGTCGCCCGGCACCGCCACGTTTTGCAGGGCGTCCTGTGCTTTGATTTTCGCGGCAGCCTGCGCGCCAAATTCCTCGGCCTGCTTCAGGTCTACCGCATCCGGCCGGCCGGCGGCAACGCTGCGGATGATGGAATGCTCGGCCACGAATGCGCCTGCCGCGCCAACCGTATAGCCGCTTTCCTGCAAGGTATCCGACAGTTCCAGCATTGCATCGCCGTAATCCCGGTTGCCGTACACGACCACGGCAACCGCCGGGCCGTTTTTGCCCTGGAGACGGCTCAGGCGGCGGAGCGCGACCTCGCGGATCCGGTTTTCATACACCGGCATGGCGGCGATCAGAAGCGTATCCGCACCGATCTCCCGGGGCTCCGGCTCGTTGCACAGGTCAACCTCGGTACCTGCAAGGCCAGTGCCCTTGCAGATCGCTCGGGCCACCTTTAGCGTGCCGCCCGTGGGGCTGAATACCGCCAAAACATACTGTTTGATTTCCATGTTCATCCATTCCTTTCTGCATTGAATACATATTGATCCATCCGGCGCATTGCCTCCTGTACCCGTGAAAGGGGTAGCGCAAGATTCAACCGGATATTGCACGGGCCGCCGTAATGCCGCCCATCCGCCCAGGCCAGGCCAACCGCATACCCGGCTTTCAGCACATCGTCGATGGTTTTGCCGTGCGCTTTGCACCATTCGGTGCAGTCCAGATAAAGCATATAGGTGACCTCGGCCTGGAACGCCGCAACGCCAGCGAAAGGGTCGCGGGTAGCGCGCGCC
>CAMFSB010000025.1 GCA_945982465.1 uncultured Faecalibacterium sp.
GAGCAGCTCCCGCATGTCCCGCCGCACGGCCTGGGTGGCGGTGGCGGTGAAGGCCCCCACCACCGGCCGCCGGGGCAGCCGGGCGGCAAAATCGGGGATCTCCAGATAGTGCGGGCGGAAGTCCTGCCCCCACTGGCTGATGCAGTGGGCTTCGTCCACCGCCACCAGGCTGATGGGCTGCGTGCGCGCAAATGCCAGAAAGCCCGGCATCAAAAGCCGTTCCGGGGCCACATAGATGATCTTGTACCAGCCAGCCTGCGCGCGGCGCAGCATCAGGGCTTTCTGGCTGTCGGTCAGGCTGTTGTTCAGGTAGGCGGCCTTGACCCCCGCCGCCACCAGCGCGCGCACCTGGTCCTGCATCAGGCTGACCAGCGGCGACACCACCACCGTCACGCCCGGCAGCACCAGCGCCGGCACCTGATAGCACACCGATTTGCCCGCGCCGGTGGGCATTACGGCCAGCACGTCCTGCCCGGCCAACAGCGCGCGCCCCCGCGCGGGCTGCCCGGGGCGGACGGCGGCGTCCCCAACCCCGCGCTTGAGCACCTGCTGTTCGGTTGGTTCGGGGGGCTGCTGCATGGGGATCGCTCCTTTCGGGTGGATCTGCGGGGCCGGGGCTGGCAGGGCTGCACGGCCGGGGCAAAGCTGCGGGGCCGGGGCCATCCCCCGGCGGGGCCATTCCCGGCCAGTATACCACAACCCACCCCGCCGCGCCATACAGCGCCCCGCCGCCCCGCAAAAGCCGCCGTTTTTTGCCGCAAAACGGCCGGTCCCGGCAAAAAAAGGTCGCATCCCGGCGCAGGGTATGCTATACTGGCCTTACAAAACCGCCCCGCACTGCCCCTGCGCGGGACTTCCGGCCGCGCAGCGGCCTGCTGAAAGGATCAGATCGTATGGAAAAACTCATCACCTTTGCGGTGCCCTGCTACAACAGCGCCGCCTATATGCGCCACTGCATCGAAACCCTGCTGACCGCCGGCGAGCAGGCCGAGATCATCCTGGTCGACGATGGCTCCGTCAAGGACGACACCCCCGCCATCTGCGACGAATACGCCGCCCGGTACCCCACCATCGTGCGCGCCATCCACCAGGAAAACGGCGGCCACGGCGAGGGCGTGAACCAGGGCATCCGCAACGCCTGCGGCCTGTATTATAAGGTGGTGGACAGCGACGACTGGCTGGACACCGACGCGCTGGCCCGCGTGCTGGCAAAGCTGCGGGAGTTTGTGGAGCAAAAGGTCACGCTGGACCTGATGATCTGCAACTATGTGTACGAGCATGTGGAGGACAACACCCGCCACACCGTGCGCTACACCAACGTGTTCCCGCAAAACCGGCTGTTTACCTGGAAGCACACGCTGCCTTTCCGCCCGGATCAGAACATGCTGATGCACTCGGTGATCTACCGCACCCAGGTACTGCGCGACTGCGGCATGGTGCTGCCCAAGCATACATTCTATGTGGACAATATCTTTGTGTACCAGCCGCTGCCCTACGTCCGCACCATGTACTACATGAACGAGGATCTGTACCGCTACTTCATCGGCCGCGCCGACCAGAGTGTGAACGAAAAGGTGATGGTGAGCCGCGTAGACCAGCAGCTTCGCGTGACCCGGTACATGATCGACTGCCAGGACCTGAACGCCCTGCCGCCTGAGCAGAAAAAGCTGCGCCGGTATATGCTGAATTACCTTTCCATGATGATGGCTATTTCCAGCGTGTTCCTCATCATGGACGGCAGCCAGGAGGCTGCCGCCAAAAAGGCCGATATCTGGCAGTACCTGCGCGGCCATGTTTCGGCCGATATCTACCGCCATGTACGCTATTTCAGCGTGGGCGGCGCCATGAACCTGAAAGGCCGGCTGGGCGATCAGATCAGCCTGGGCGGCTACCGCATCGCGCAGAAGATCTTCAAATTCAATTAACGCCCCGCCCCCTGCGGCCCCGCCCGGAACCCTTGCGGCGGGGCCTTTTTGCACCCGCGCACAAAAAATTTTGCCGGGGCTGTAACAAACACGGCCCGCCGCGCACTAATCCTATGAAAGCGAGGCGATGGCCATGGAACCGCTGCTGCGGCTGTACGAGACCTACCGGCAGGATGTCTACCGGTACTTAGCGGGGCTGACCCGCGACGCGACCCTGGCCGAGGAGCTGACGGCCGAGACCTTCTGCGCGGCGCTGGCGGCTCTGCCTCGCTGCCGGGGCGACGCTGACCCCAAAACCTGGCTGTTTGCCATTGCGCGGCACAAGTGGTACGAGCATTTGCGCCGCCGCGCCCCCGTGACCGAGGAGGAACTGGCCGGGCTGTATCTGGCCGACGGCGCGCCCGGCCCCGAGCAGTCCGCCGAGCTGCGCCAGTGCGCCGCCCGCGTGCGGCAGCTATTGGACGGCATGCCGCCGCGCACCGGCACGGTGGTGCGCATGCGCATGGCCGGGTATTCGTTTTACGAGATCGGGCAGGCGCTTGCCATCCGGGAAGGGTCGGCCCGGGTCATTGATTTCCGCGCCCGCGCCGCCTTGCGCGAGGCGCTGCAAAAGGAGGGGCTGGTATGAAGCCGCTGGACTGTGATGTGTATATGGACCTGATGCCGCTGGTGCGGGACGGCGCGGCCAGCGAAGCCAGCCGCCAGGCGCTGCAAAGCCATCTGGCCGGGTGCGCGCGCTGCCGCGCGCGCCCCGCCGCCCGGCCCGCCGCCCCCGCCGCGCCGGCCACAGCCGCCGCTCAGACGCTGGCCCGGCTGCGCCGCCGGGCGCGGGGGGCGCTGGGCGCGCTGACGCTGCTGGGCGCTGTGCTGGGCGTGCTGCTTACCGACGGCAGCGGCCTGTTCTACAATGTGCTTTTGCTGCCGCTGGTAGGCGCGGCCGCCTACTTTGTGCTGCGCCGCCGCGCCTGGCTGCTGGCCCCGGCCGGCATGTTCGTGCTGACCTATGTGTGCCTGGCCGTGCGGTACGCGGTGATCGACGGCGTAAACCCGGCCTATGTGCTCACCGGGCCGGCGATCTGGGGCTTTTGGTACGCCCTGTTCTGTTTGGGCGGCGTGGGGCTGGGCCGGCTTTTGCACTATGCGTTCGGCCAGCCGGGCCGCCGCCTGCGCCGCGCGGCGGCTGCTGCCCTGGCGCTGGCGGTGCTGGCCGGGCTGGTGCTTACCCTTAACGGCCTGGTGGGCAACCCGTTCAGCCGCATGGCGGCCCGCGCCGCAGCCCGGCAGCTCATCGCGGAGCAGTGGCCCGACCTGGAGCTGGAGATCGCCGATGTGGGTTACAACTTCAAAACCGGCGGGTATTCCGTCCGGGTGGAAAGCGGTGCCAGCATCGACACCCGCTTTACGCTGGAATACGATTCCTTTGGCCGGGGCGGGCTGTACGGCACACTGGACGACTGGCGGCGCCAGAACGCCATTGCCCGGGCCGAACGGCAGTACCGCGCCCAGTGCGAGGAGCTGCTGGCCCCGTTTGAGACCGCGGAGGCCGATTTTGCCTACGGCACGCTGTGGAACGAGTGGTACACCGACACCCCGGCCTGGGCACAGCCCGACGCGGTGTTCGACACGGCGGCGCTGGGCCGCACCGAGGGCCAGTTGATCGTATATGTCACCGACGAACGGATGGACGCCGAAGCCGCCGCCCAGCGACTGCTGCAGCTGCGGCAGGCCTTTGACGCGGCCGGCGTGGGCTTTGCCCGGGTGGATCTGGTGCTGATGGAGCCGCACACGGTGGGAGATCGGTACGACCAGGTCTCGCTGCGCGGCGTGCTGTATGAGGACATCACCGAAGAAGGGCTGACGGAACGCGCCGCACAGTATATTGCCGACACCGCCGCTTACTACGCCGCCGAGGACGAAAAAATGGCACAGGCCGGCGCGGAGTAAACCGGGAACGGGCGCGCCGCGCCGCCCGTCTGCCCCGGCAGCGGCAGAAAAACCGTCGGCGCGCACCCAAAGCAGCCCCGCCGGGGATCACCGCCGCCCCCGGCGGGGCACTTTTTGCGCCATTTGGCCGCATCCCCTACCCCCTGGCGGCGGTTTGTGGTATACTGGAGCCAGAAAAGCGCAGCGGCGCCGGGCCGCCCGGCCCCTTGCGGAAAGGATGCGTGACACCATGAAAAAGATCATTACCCTCGGGCGTGAGTTCGGCAGCGGCGGGCGCGAGCTGGGCCGCCGCCTGGCCGAGCATCTGGGCATTGCCTACTACGATCAGGAGATCCTGACCGAGATCGCCAAGCGCACCTCGCTTTCGGAGCAGTACGTGCATCAGATCGTGGAGCACCGGCCCATCACCTCCTACCCCATCCATGTGGGGCGCAGCCTGTACGCCATGCCCAACCCCATACTGGAGCAGAGCCAGGCCATTTACGCCGAGCAGACCCATATCATTCAGGAGCTGGCCGCCGAGGCAGACTGCCTGATCGTGGGCCGCTGCGCGGATTACATCCTGCGTGAGCAAAAGCCCCTGCGGCTGTTCGTCTATGCCGACGAGGCCTCCAAAATGGCCCGCTGCCGCCTTCGCGCGCCCGAAAAGGAGCAGCTTTCGGACCGGGAGCTGCGCCAGCAAATGCGCGCCGTGGATAAAAACCGCGCCCGGTATTACGAGTTCTACACCGGCCAGACCTGGGGCGACAAGGCCAACTACGACTGGTGCATCAACACCAGCCGCGCCGATATCAAGCAGGTGGCGGCGGTCGTGGCCAAGCTGTTTATGTAACCGGCCGGCGCAGGCGCCGCGCAAAAAGCAGTGGCAGCGCCCGGCGTTTGTGGTGGCAGCCCGGCAAACCGCGCCCGGCGGCGAAGCCGTGCCCCCCGCCCTGCCGAAGCGCCGCCCCGCCCGCGGGCCCTCCTGCGCGGCTCACCCTGAAATTCCGCAGCATGCAACAGCGCCCCCGGCGCGGATCACTCCGCGCCGGGGGCGCTGTTGGGATATCCGGTTTGCCGGCAGGCCGCCGCTTACGCGCCGGCTTCGATCTCGCCGGCCTTTTGCAGCGTGGTTTTGGACACCGCCGGACCGATCAGCTCGTAGATCAGCGTGCCGCACAAGATCACCGCGCGGATGGTATCGGCATACTGGGGCACCACCTGCTGTGCCAGAAACGACAGGCCGATGGCCACGCCCGCCTGGGGCAGCAGGGCCGGGCCCAGATACTTCTGGATGTTGGCGTCGGCGTGCATCAGCCGCGCGCCCAGCGCCGCGCCGATCCATTTGCCCGCCACGCGCAGCACCACGTAGATCACGCCTACCACGCCGATGCTGGGCAGCACCGACAGCTTCAGGTCCGCGCCCGACAGCACAAAGAACAGGCAGAAGATGGGCGGGGTGAACCGGTCAATGGCGCTGTATACCTCATTGCTGAGACGGGCAAGGTTGGTAAAGGTGGCGCTGAACATCATGCACAGCAGCAAAGCCGACAGGTCCAGCTCGTCAGCCACGGCCGCGCCCAGCAGGATGAAGGCGATGGTCAGGGTGAGCTGGGTGCCTTTCTCCTTAAAAAAGCGCAGCGCAAAGGTGTACGCACACCCCAGCGCAAAGCCCAGCAGCAGGCTGGCGCCCACCTCCAGCAGCGGGCTGCCCAGCGCCGAATACAGGCTCAGGGCCGCGCCGCTTTCCAGCGTTTTGGCCATCGAAGTGGCCACGCCGAACGCGATCAGGGCGGTGGCGTCGTCGATGGCCACCACCGACAGCAGGCATTCGGTGACCGGCCCGCGGGCATGGTACTGCTTGATGACCATGACCGTGGCCGCCGGGGCCGTGGCCGCGGCAATGCTGCCCAGGCACAGCGCAAACGGCAGGTTGTACCCGGCCGCCAGCAGGCCGGCCACCACCAGCCCTACCGCAAAAAACGATTCAAACACCGCAATGACGATGGGCGTAGCGCCCACCCGCTTGAAATAGCTGAGCTTGAACTCGCCGCCCACCGTAAAGGCGATGAACGCCAGCGCGATATCCGACGCAACGGACATCTGCCCGATGGCCGCTTCGTCCAAAAGGCCCAGCACCGACGGGCCCACCAGCAGGCCCAAAATCAGATAGCCAGTCACATCCGGCAGCTTGACAAATTTGATGACAAACGAGCCCAGCAGGCCCGCCAGCAGCAAAATCGAAAGATGGAGCAAGAGATTCATACCTGTGCGCGCGCTCCTTTACAGCCGGATGCCTTTGGCAAAGTCCACGGGCACCGTAAAGGCCACGCCCTGATAAGGCTTTTCCAGATCCACAAATTCCTCGATGGTTTCAAACACCATCTCCACCATGTCATCGGCCACCACGGTAAACATCATCTGGTTCTGCTCGCGGGCCGGCTCCAGCACCGCCCGCAGGCTGCCCAGAAACGAGCCGTCGGTGTAGTTTTCCAGCGCCGAGGCCGCCCCCTTGCAGTCCAGGATGGTGGCGCCATGTACGCCGCGCCGCTCCAGCCGTTCCAGAATGGGCTGCATCATCTCGACGCGCTGCAGGATCAAAACGACCATTTTCATATCAATCACACGCCTCCGTTTCGCTTTTCCGCCGCCCATGTTGTGCCGCAGGGCCGGGCGGCGGCCACAAAAAAAGCCGGGGCGTTGCGCCCCGGCTCACATTCTAGCACTTATATCCAAAAAGTAAAGCCCAATTTTGGAAGTTCCGCCGGCGCTGCTTGTTACCGCAGCACAAGTTCGCCGTTTTCGGCGTCCACGGTCAGGCTGCCGCCCGCGGCCAGCCGGCCTTCGATGAGCCGTTCGGCCACCGGGTCCTCCACCTGCTTGCGGATCACGCGGCGCAGATCCCGCGCGCCGAATTTGCCGCCCTCGCACTGGGCCACCAGCGCGGCCAGCGCCGCCGGCGTGTAGGCAAAGGCGATGTTCTTCTGCTGCATGCCGGGGCGGTATTCGTCCAGCATCAGGGCGGCGATCTTTTCCAGCGTATCGGTCTCCAAGGGCTTAAAGGCGATCACCTCGTCCACGCGGCCCAGAAATTCCGGCCGCAGAAAATCCGACAGCGCCTTGAGCGCCTTTTCTTTCGAGCGCTGCTCGGCCGAACGGTTGAAGCCCAGGCCCCCGGTGCCCTGCTCCGACGAGCCGGCGTTGGAGGTCATGCAGATCACCGTGTTGGAAAAATCCACCGTGCGGCCCTGGGCGTCGTTGATCTTGCCCTCGTCCAAAATCTGCAAAAGGATGTTCAGCACGTCCGGGTGGGCCTTTTCGATCTCGTCAAACAGCACCACGCTGTACGGGCGGCGGCGCACCTTTTCGGTGAGCTGGCCGGCCTCGTCGTAGCCCACGTAGCCCGGGGGCGAGCCGATCATGCGCGACACGGCGAACTTTTCCATATATTCGCTCATGTCCAGCCGGATCAGCGGGTCCGGCCCATCGAACAGCTGCCGGGCCAGCTGCTTGACCAGCTCGGTCTTGCCCACGCCGGTGGGCCCCACAAAGATGAAGCTGGCCGGGCGGCGGCGGCCCGCCAGGTCGGCGCGGCTGCGCTTGACGGCCTGCGCCACCAGATGCACAGCCTCATCCTGGCCGATGATCTTTTTCTGCAGCTCGCTTTCCAGCGAAGCCAGCTTGACATACTCGCTTTCGCGGATCTTTACGGCGGGGATGCCGGTCCACAGCTCGATGACCTTTGCCACGTCGTCCATGCTTACGCAGATGCTGTCCACCGCGGCCTGCCTGGCGGGCAGGTCGGCCTCCAGTTGGGCGATCTGCGTCTTTACCTCGGCCACGCGCTCGTAGTCGATGGGCTGGTCGGTATCCACGGCGGTCAGCTCGGTTTCCTCGGCGTGCAGGGCGGCCAGCTTCTGCTGCGCTTCCAGATAGTCCGAGATCTCCGGGTGGGCCAGATTGCAGCAGGCGCAGGCCTCGTCCAGCAGATCGATGGCCTTATCGGGCAGAAAGCGGTCGGTGATATACCGTTCCGAAAGCTGCACGCTGGCGGCCAGCACATCGGCGGGCACCGTGACATGGTGGTGCGCCTCGTAGTATTTTTTGATACCGTTCATCACGGCGATGGTGTCGGCCACGCTGGGCTCCTCCACCCGCACGGGCTGGAAGCGCCGTTCCAGCGCCTGATCCTTTTCGATATACTTGCGGTACTCGGCAAAGGTGGTGGCGCCGATCACCTGGATCTCCCCGCGGGACAGCGCGGGCTTGAGGATGTTGCCCGCATTCATGGCGCCCTCGCTTTCGCCGGCTGCCGTGATGGTGTGGATCTCGTCGATGAACAAGATCACGTTGCCAGCGGCCTTTACCTCGTCGATCAGGCCCTTGACGCGCTGCTCAAACTGCCCGCGGAACTGGGTGCCCGCCACCAAGGCGGTCAGGTCCAGCAGGTAGATCTCCTTGTTTTTTAAGCTGGCGGGCACATTGCCCGCGGCGATGCGCTCGGCAATGCCCTCGGCGATGGCGGTTTTGCCCACGCCGGCCTCGCCGATCAGGCAGGGGTTGTTCTTCTGCCGGCGCGACAAAATCTGGATGGTGCGGTAGATCTCCCGGTCGCGGCCCACAATATCGTCCAACCGGCCGGCTTTGGCTTTGGCGGTCAGGTTTTCGCAGTAGGTGTCCAGGAATTTGCGGCCCCGGCGCTTTTTGCCGCACTTGTAGTCCCGTTATTCCCGCTCGCGGCCGTCGGAGTCGGCAAGGCGGCGCAGACCGAAGCCAAAGGGGAACGTAGCGTTGCCGCCCGGGGTAAATTTTTCATCGCCGGCGTTTTCAGGGGTATCCGGCGCTTCAGGGCTGTCCTCGTCCGCGCCGGCGTCCATGCCCATCATCATCTGGAAAGGGTTGGCGCCGTCGGCGCCCATCTCCTCCAGCATATTGTCCATGCGCTCCTCCATGGTGTCCATATCCTGGTCGGACATGCCAAACTGCTTCATCAGGTCCTCCACGGGCTTGATGTGCAGCTCGCGCGCACAGTGCAGGCAGTAACCCTCCTGCCGGGTCTGCACGCCCTCCATCCGTTGGATAAAAATCACGGCCGGGCGCTTATTGCAGCGATTACACAGCATACAGCTCATCCTTTCGGGATCAGATAAAGGGGTTCACGCGGGTAAACAGCCGGTAAAACCAGCTGGCGGCCAGCGCGCTTTCGTTCAGGTACCGCAGCGAGCCGCCGGTGACCACGATCAGCGCCCACACCACGCACAAAGCCAAAAACAGGTCGATGGCCGCGGCCGCCAACCCCACCGCAAAGCCCAGCGCGCGGTTGCCTCCGCCCACCACCGGGAGGCGGTTGCCGTGGGTGAGCACCGGTACCAGCAGGCTCACCGCCATGCGCAGCACCGCAAAGGCCACAAAATACAATACGATCGAGAGGACCGGCGTCATCAGCGGCTGCACCACATCGGTCACGATGCGCTCCGCCAGCTGGGCGGTGCTGCTTTCCACCGCGCCGGCGACCGTGGCGGTAAAGGAATCCACCACCGACCGGCGCAGCGATTCGGGCAAAAAGCCCGCGAACTGGTCGGCCAAGGCGGTCAGGTCCACGCTGCCGCTTTCGCTCAGCGTTTCGGCAATGCGCTCGCGGAACGTGCGCGCCATCAGGTTTTCAAACACCCAGGGCGAGGCCCGGTCCGAAAACAGCTTGGCGCCCAGCAGGCTGGCCGCGGTGCCCGCCAGCCCCACCACAGTGGCCACCAGCCCCTTGCGCCCGTAGCGCGCGGCCAGCACCAGCAACGCCGCAATACAGATGATATCAAATACAAATGACGGTTTCGTGAACAATGCGGCGAATCCTTGCTCCATAGCAAACGTTTCTCCTTTTACTCTTCCGGCGGCACAAGCTCCGACGCGGAATTGCCCTCAAACAGCAACAGCTGCTTTGCGTCCAGCACAGCCAGCGGCTTTACGCCGTCGGCCTTTGACCATTGATATTCACCGTCGGCGGAAAAGCATTCCACGGCGGTATCTGTCAACACATACACGGCCGTGCGCGTCAGCGTAAGGCCGCCCGCCTTGGGGATCAGCTGATCCGACACGGGGGCCAGCGCTTCGTCCAGCAGCACCAGCCGCGAGGCCGCGCCGCTGCGGAATACCAGCCCCGTGCGGCTGCCCTGGGCCGACCAGTTGGTCAGCTCGGCGCCCTCGTAGTCGTAGCGGGCGGTCTCCTCGCCGGTCGAAGCCGAATACACCGCTGCGTGGTCATCGTACAGCAGCAGCAGCTCGCCCGACGAGCGCCACACCAGCCCCATGGGCACGGCGTCGTACACGGCAGCCAGCAGCGTTTCGCCCTCTTTTTGGGTGTTCAGCAGGTACAAATTCGACACCAGCCGGCCGCCCGAAGCGGTCAGGGTGGCCACGGCCAGCCGCCGCCCGTCGGCCGAAAACGCCAGCCGCACCGGCGTGCCCTCGGCCTCGACCATATCCCACACCAGCAGCGGTTCCATCAGCGAGGAATACACCGTCAGCTCGGCCACATAGCGGTTGTGGCCGGTGACCACCGCCAGCGTGCCCCCGCGGGCCATATCGCACAGCAGGATGCCGTTTGCACAGGTTTTGGTATACAGCGTCTGGGTGCGGCTTTCCACCCGCAGCTCGGTGCCCGAACGGTTGTAGATGACAAAGCGGTGGGTACCCACGGCCACGGCGGGCCGGGCGTAGCCGGGCTGGATGGCCCGCAGCCGGTTGCCCCCGGCCGAGTACACCACGCAGCTCTCCTCGCCCAGGGCCACAAAGCCGCCGTTCATCTCCTCCAGCTGGTACAGCTCGGTCACGCCGGTCTGCACCGGGTAGCCGGCCTCGGGCATCAGCGCAATGCGCACCGAATCCACCAGGTCCTCGGCGGCGGCCAGCGACGCGCCGAACAGCCCGCTGACATACGCCAGCAGTGCCGTGAGCACCAGCGCCGGCAGCACGATGCGCCGGATGGTGCGCCGGCGCTTGCGCCGGGCCAGTTTTTCGCTTTCCAGCCGGAAATCATGCACCGTATCCGTTTTGCGCGGGTCCTGCCCAGCCATTTGCGCCATGCGGCCGCCTCCTTTCTGCGCGCCGGGCGGTGGGCGCCGGCGCATAATTGTATAACAACTTGTAAATATTACAGTTCGTATTCAACGTGCTCCAAAAACAGGCCCTTGGCGGGCAGGGTCGGCCCGGCCTGCTTGCGGTCGCGGCTGGCCAAAAGGGCGGGGATGTCCTCCGCCCGCATCCGGCCGGCGCCCACTTCGCACAACGTGCCCGCCAGAATGCGCACCATGTTGTACAGGTAGCCGTCGGCCGTGACCCACACATCCACCTCGTCGCCCCGGCGCTGCACGCTGCACGCCGTGATGGTGCGCACCGTGTCGCCGTGGGCTGCGGCGGACGAGCCGGCCGCGCACAGGGCCGAAAAATCGTGGGTGCCCGCAAAGGCGGCGGCGGCCTTGTCCATGGCGGCGTCGTCCAGCCGGCGGGGAATGCGGTACATATACCGGCTTTCAAAGGGTGAATCCACCGCGCAGTTCTGGATGCGGTAGCAGTAGGTCTTGGTGTGGGCGGAATAGCGGGCGTGGAAGTCCTCGGGCACGGCGCGGGCCGACAGCGCCCGGATATCGGGCGGCAGGTGGCTGTTGAGTGCCAGCGGCAGCCGCTGCAGCGGCATGCGCAGGCCTTCGGTGTGGAAGTTGAGCGCAAAGGCCCGGGCGTGCACGCCTGCGTCGGTGCGGCTGCAGCCCTTGATATCGGGCCGGGCGCCCAGCACGGCCTGCAAGGCGTTCTGGAATACAGCCGCTACGGAGGTGCCGTTGGGCTGCACCTGAAAGCCGCAGTAATTCGTGCCGTCGTAGGCCAGGGTGACAAGGATATTCATGGGCAAGGGCCTCCTGCGGCACGGCGGCCCCGCGGGGCCGCGCTGCCGGTATGGTCAAAAGCCGGGGAACAAAAACCGCGTGCAGAACACCGCCGCAAAGCACGCCAGGCACACGGCCGTGCTCACAGCGTCCTGCCGGGTAAACTGCAGCACCTTGAGCCGGGTGCGGCCGTCGCCGCCGTGGTAGCAGCGGCATTCCATGGCCATGGCCAGCTCGTCGGCACGGCGGAACGCCGAGATGAACAGCGGGATCAGCACCGGCACCAGGGCGTTGACCCGGTCTTTGAGCGAGCCGGTGTCCAGCATGGCGCCGCGGGCCTTTTGGGCCGACATGATCTTGTCGGTCTCCTCGATCAGGGTGGGGATGAACCGCAGCGCAATGGTCATCATCATGGCCAGCTC
>CAMFSB010000026.1 GCA_945982465.1 uncultured Faecalibacterium sp.
TTTCCTGCACCCCTACAACGTTTTGCCGGCCGGGAACAGTATGGCCCATCGGCAGGAAAATATGCGCTCCCCCGCCGCCTTTTTACGCGCAAAGCCGGCGGCCGGGGATGGCGCAGCGCTTTTGCGCGGGGCAAAACACGCGCCGCCGGTCTGCGCGCGGCAATCCGGCGGCGTGATTTTGCTTATTGCCGTTTGGCCGGCTTTTGGGCCAGCCGCTGGGCAAGGCCCGGCTCTGGTGTGATGTAGGCGGTCTCGTACTGCTCGTACAGCACCATGCCGGGCTTGAGGTCGCCGGTTTTGCGGATGTTTTTCACCTCGGTGTAGTCCACGGCCACCTTGACGCCCCCCGCCTGGCTGGAATGCAGCACCGCCAGCTGGGCCGCCTCGTTTTTGGTGGTGTCCGGGATGTCCCGCCCCTGGCTCATGACCACCGTATGGCTGCCGGGGGCGTTTTTGGTGTGGAACCACAGATCCTTGCCCCGGGCGGTGTGCAGCGTCAGGCGCTCGTTCTGCACATTGTTGCGGCCCACCAGGATCTCGAACCCGTCCGACGAGGTAAAGCGCAGAAAATCGGCGGGCTTCTGCTTTTTATCGCGCTGCTTATAGTATTTCAGATAGCCCTGGCTTTTCAGCTCGGCGCGGATCTCGTTGAGCGCCGCCTCGCCGCCTGCCGTTTCCACCTCGTACAGCACGGTCTCCAGATAGGCAATCTCTTTTTCGCCCGCGTCCAGCAGCTCCACAAGCATTCTGGCGGCGGTCTGCTTCTTTTTATAGTCGCGGAAATACCGCTGGGCGTTCTGGCTGGGGGTATAGCGCACATCCAGCGGGATGGTCACTTCCCTGCCCTCATCGTACCAGTTGGGCACCGTGATGCTCTTCATGCCCTTTTGCGCCAGATACAGGTTGGCCGATAGCAGCTCGCCGTACAGCCGCAGCTTTTCGCTTTTGCCGCTGGCCGCCAGCTCCTCTTTACGGGCCGCCTGCTTGCGCACGGCTCGGTCGTACAGGTTGCGCACCGCCTTGTGCAGCTCCTTGCTTTTGGTGCGCAGGCGCTCGGCCCGGTCCTTTTCGGAATAATACCCCTCCAGCAGTTCGCTGAACGAAGGCCAGCGGGTCAGCGCAAAGCGCTCCCCGTACTGCCGGGGTTCAAAGAACGTGAACTCCACCGGCTTACCTCCATCGCCGGTCACGCTGGTGGGCGTGCCGCCGGCGGCATACTCGTCCTTGATCTGCTCGATGGCAGCGGCCAGCGTGCGGCGCTGGCCCTCGTCCAGCTCACTGGCCAGCAGCGTGGTCTCGCCAAAGGCGCGCCAGGCGGCCTCCCGGCTGACCACCGGCCCGACCCCCGCCACCGTTTTGCCCAGGGCGTCGGCCACGGGCAGAGGCTTTTCGCAGGCAGATGCCACGATGGACGCGGCCGACACGGCCAAAAAATCCGGCCGGGCAGGCTTGGGCGGCACGGTATAGGCCAGCCCCGGCAGAAGCTGGCGCACCTCGCTGTCCTCAAAATCCACCCGTTTGAGCGCGTCGATGATACGGCCGTTTTGCACCAGCACCAGGTTGGAATACCGGCCCATCAGCTCAGCGCACAGCGTGTTCACCACCAGATCGCCCATTTCGTTGGTGCACTGGAAGTCGAAATACACGATGCGGTCGCCCGGCTCCATGCGCACATCCAGCACCTTGCCGCCGGTGAGATGCTTGCGCAGCAGCATACAGAAGGACGGCGGCGTATCGGGGTTTTCAAAGCTCTCGCGGGTAAAGCACACCCGGGCCGAGCCGCTGCGCGCCGAAAGCAGCAGCGGCAGCGTTTCGGTGCGGGTGCGCAGCGTCAGCAGTACCTCGTCGCGCGTAGGCTCAAAGATCTTGGCGATCTTTGCATCCAGCAGGCGGGTTTTCAGTTCCGCGGCGGTCAGCGCCAGCGTTGCGGCATCCAAAGCCATAAACGGGTTCCTCCCTGTGCAGCGCGGGCGCCGCACGCTCTTTGATCCTTGCCCGGGCAGATTCTTCGCACGCCCGGACGGAAAAGCCGGGCGGCATGCCGGCAGGGCCGCCGCCCGGGCTGTATTGCTTACAAATAGGTAAAAGGGTCTTTGCCGCGGCGGCTGCACACCACCCGAAGCTGCGGGAACTGTTTTTGCAGCCGCTGCGCCAGCACGGGCACCACCGGCTGTTCGGTGGCATAATGGCCCGCGGCGATCAGGCTCATGCCAAACCGCTTGGCGTCCAGGGCGGCATGGTGGCTGGCCGCCCCGGGCAGCAGGCAGTCGGCCCCCAGAGCCGATGCCTGCTCGAACATGCTGCCCCCTGCCCCGCTGATCACCGCCAGGCGGCGCACCGGGCGGCCGGTATCGCAGTATTTGACATGGGCGCCCAGCACCCTGCGCGCCTGCTCGGCCAGTTGCGGCACAGTCAGTTCGTTCACTGCACCGATGCGGCCGCAGCCATCCGCAAAGGGCTGCGCGTCCCGCACGCCGAACAGACCGGCCAGCACATCGTTCACGCCGCCCTCGGCCGCATCCAGATTGGTGTGCATGCAGATGGCCGAGATATTCTTTTTGACCAGGCGGAACGCCACATCCCGGCGGGAAAGCCGCTTGAGCGGCGCAAAGATCACCGGATGGTGCGACACCACCAGCTGACAGCCGGAAAGCTCCGCCTCACGCACCACCTCGTCGGTGATGTCCAGCGTGACCAGAACGCTGGTCACATCCATGCCGGTATCCACCAGCAGGCCCACATTATCCCAGCTTTCCGCCAGTTCCACGGGCGCCAGCTTCGCCAGCGCAGTGTAGATCTCCTCCGGTCGTGCCATGGGCGTTCTCCTCCGTTCTCATTTTTTGTTTGCCGCGCGGGCGATACAGCAATGCCCGTTCAGCGCGGCAGCGTGCAGGGCAGGCCCGCCGCGCGCGCCGCCTGCAGATGCGCGTCGATGGCCTGTGCCAGCGGCTCGGCATCCTGCAGGCCCCGGCGCAGCTTTTGCAGCCGCCCGCGCTGCAGGGCCGCATAGTCGGCCCCGCCGGGGTATTCCCCCGTGCGGCCGTACAGGCAGCGCTCCAGCGTGAGGGGCTGCGGCTCGCCTACGTAGTCCGCCGCCATCACGGCGTACCAGTGCCCCGCCGCCTGCACCGGCTCGTCCGCAGCCAATGCAAAGCCGCTGCGGTACAGCCAGGCGCGCAGTGTGGCATGCCGGGTGGCGGGCACCAGCACCAGCCGCGGCCCGTCGGGTGCGAACACCCAGCGGGCCGCGGACAGGATCTCGATGGCAGTTTGCGCCGACATGCCGGCCAGCACAATGGTGCCGGCTTCGCCAGGGGCCAGCACCGAAAGGCCGTCGCCCAGGCGCAGGTCCACACAGCCGCCACAGCCGGCGTTTTGCACCGTCTGCGCCGCCTTGGAAAGCGGCCCGGGGCGCAGATCGGCCCCGATGACCTTTGGGTACAGCCCGGTGCAGGCCAGGTAGGCCGTCAGCTTGCCGTGGTCGCAGCCGATATCCGCCACCACCGTACCCGGCCGGCACATCCGGGCCGCCGCGGCCAGCCGGGCATCCAGCGCAGGGATCAAGCCTCGCCGGCCAGGTGGGCGTTCAGCCGCGCGATCAGCTCGTCGCAGTCCACGCCGTGCACACTGCAGGCCTCCTCGATGGTCTCGCCGCGGGATGCCGGGCAGCCCAGGCAGTGCATGCCGATCTCCAGAAAGAACGGTGCGGTGCTCTGGTCCATATCCAGGATGTCGCCGATGATGGTGTCGCGGGTGATTTTGGGCGCGGCGGCGGGCTTTTTACCAAAAATGTTCAGCATGATACATTCCTCTTTTCTGTTTGGTGGGTCTGATGATGTTATAATACCCCAAAGCGCAGCGTTTTTCAATGCGGTGGGCGGAAAACCGACGCCCCTGCGGATCAAAAGCCGCAGAAAAAGGCCGCCCGCTGCCGGACGGCCTTTTTTGAACGTATCGTGTCTGGAAGCGATCAGGCCTGCTTCATCTTGGCAAAGCAGTCAGAGCAGTAGACCGGACGGTCCTCGCGGGGCTGGAAGGGAACCTTGCAGGCCTTGCCGCAGGCAGCGCAGACAGCGTCAAACATCTGGCGCTCGGTGCGGGTGCCGTTCTTGCGGGCGTCACGGCAGGGCTTGCAGCGCTGGGGCTGGTTCTCAAAGCCGCGGGAAGCATAGAATTCCTGCTCGCCGGCGGTCCAAACGAACTCCTTGCCGCAATCTTTGCAAACTAAAGTCTTGTCTTCGAACATAGTAGCTATCTCCGATTGTTGTACTGCCCGAGGAAGGATTTAAACCACACCTTTGGTTTTTGGGGACCATCGCTCTGATCATTAAAGCTTACCAGGGGCATTGTTTTTTATGTCCTCTGGCTGAGGACCTTATCATTGTACCGTCAAACATGGCATTTGTCAACTTAATTTTATGAAAACTGGCCAAACACCTATCCAAATTTATCCTAATTCGCGGCCAATTTGCCCGCTGGCCGCGGCCGGCGGCAAAAATCGTCTTGATTTTCGCTTCGCAGTACGATATAATAACAATTGTCGATTTTGCCGGTGTGTCGGAATGGCAGACGAGGGGGACTCAAAATCTTGTTCGTCCATTCACAGGCGTTTTTGTAGGACCCTTGGTATTACAGCATATTTTCAACTGAATAACAGCATTTGGTTTTAATATCCCTCCCGCATATCCCTCCAAAATCAGAGATATGCGGGACACAGGGAATTAAAATATAAATGCCGGTGTGGCGGAATTGGCAGACGCACCGCACTCAAAATGCGGCGGAGCAATCCGTGCCGGTTCGAGTCCGGCCACCGGCACCAGAATTTTCAGCCCTGAACTTACAGAGTTCAGGGCTTTTTTATTGCCCAATAGTCTGTACTCTGGTGTTTTGCGGGTAAAATGCGAGGATCGCATTTGCTGACGAAACCTTGCTGCTATAATCAAGGTGGGTGTAAATATTCGATGTCGTTCCGATGTCACTATGTCCCAGCCACTCCTGGATGTCCCTCAGACTGACACCGTTGGCGTAAAGAAGGCTGGCACAGCTATGGCGGAGATCGTGGAAACGGATTTTTTTCAATCCGTGGTTTTTCAATACAATCTCGAAATGCTGTGTGATGAAGTTTGGTTTGACAAGTTCGCCCATTGCATTTACATAGATATAATCCAGATATTTTTTGCAGTAGGCTGCACCGCATACCTTTTGATTGACAAGCTGCTCTTGTTTCAAGCGCCGCAGCAGTTCTTCAAATGGCGGGACCAAAGGCAATGTCCGGTAACTGGACTTCGTTTTCGTTCGGTCCTTCTGTACGGTGATGTTCTTGCCATCCACATTGACTTGCGTAACGGTGTGCTTTATGCTGATTGTCTTTTTTTCAAAGTCAATCGCATCCCATTTCAGTCCGACTACCTCGCTTCGCCGCAGTCCGTAAAATGCGGCAAGAATGACACCCAGCTCAATGGGGTCTCCCTTTACAGTCTTGAAAAGGATTTCCAGCTCTTGCTGGTTGTAAATCGTCGCAAGATATTTGTCTTTCCGGGGCCGCTCTACACGGTCAGCGGGGTTAGACTTAATTAGTCCGATCTGGAACGCATACTGCAAGCATTTACGGATGTTGGCGTGGCGATGGATTACGGTATTAGCCGTAAGCCCTTTACCAAGCTCAAATTGATAGTAGTCCTGGATATGCTTGGGGTGCTTCTCCAGGTCCTGCAAGGTGAGCATTTTGTCTTTGAAGTACGGGACAATGCTTCCCTTGATGGAAATGGCGTACGAACAATATATCGTCAGGTCTACCCAGCATAACATCCTATCCAGACAATCCACAATAAAATCGGTAAAGAGTATGGGAGCTTCATCTGCACACGGGTTGATATGAGCCACAGGGTTTTCCTTCAGCCATGTCAACTCAACGGCGTATTGAAATGCTGCCACGATTATCTCGTGGTATTGCAGCAATTCCTGCGAAGAAGCCTCGTGTTCCTGTCTTTCATAGCGATAAAATGCCTCCAGATCGCGTCCAGACATTTTGAGCAAACCAATAGGATGTTTCTCAAAGAATGGCTCAATCTGACTTCTAACATCGTAGGCATATTCCGCGTATGTACTTGGGCTAAAGGAAAAAGCGTTTTCTTTCAGCCACTTATTCAAAAAAACATGAAACGGCATATCTGCGTTTTCCAGCAGATTTTCGGGGTTAAATTCTTTTCGGGTCTTGAGCAGCATTGCTTCAGCCCGTTTTTTATTGCCCTTTACGGCAAGTCCGGTGCTGATGGATTTGCTTTTCCGTTTACCGTCAGCACCTTTCCAGCTTAATATCATCTGGAAATATCCATTTTGTTCTCTCAGGTGGCCTGCTACCATCATCATTCCTCCTTTTTGCAGCAGCTATATTCACCCGCTGTTGACAGTATCATCGTACCATCACCCTATAAATGCAGCAAGGATATGAATTAGCTTCGTCTGATGATGTGCAAGTAATTCAATATGTGAAGTTTGGGAATCTTGTAGGTTCGGCCTACTCGAAAATGTTCGATGCTGTTTTCCTGTAACAATCGGTAGGCGGATTTTTCACTGATCCCCAACATTTTGCTCATTTGTGCGACGCTGACAATATCAGGGTAGTTTGAAAAAACCATGCCATAAGCGTCTTTTTGAGATATTGACATACTCATAATCAACACCTCCTCAGCGCGGAGAATGTCAAAATAGAAAAGCAGCCGTACCGATAAAGGTGAAGGTATATGCTAACCTATAAATCGATACGGCTGCTGTATTGCAATTTGATTTCTATTCGCCATATTTGCCACGCGCCCTGACGATGGGGACACTTCTGGTCTCCGCTGGCGCGGCTGTCATAACTCCGCAGCGTCGTTTTACTCGTGCGCCGCAGGGTTCCCCCCAAGTCTTTAGGAGGCCGTGAGGAAGTATCTTTAAGCCCCCATGCAGTCACCGCGACCCGAAGTGCCACCTCCGGGTTTCAGGCTTGCGTTGATCGCTCAGGACAGCCGGTTCATCACCTCCTTGGCTTGTCCTTCTTGGCGGCGCGCCTGATTCGCTCATACATGGGTTATGTACCAGAAATGCCGTCTATTCAGTTGTCAATGTGCCAATGAAGGTGAAGAATTGTCCTTCTAATAGTAGTGAAGAAAACGGCGATATTTTGGCCATGTAAATTAAATTTTTTCAAATTTTTTTGCCAGATGCTTTAAGCCTCTCCTGATACTCTTATATACCCAGCTGAGATTAACACCTTCGGCTTGGGCAATTTCCTTGACAGTCATGCCCAGATAGAACCGGGCATAGATCCACTTGGCCTGCTTGTCCGGCAGTTCCATCACCGCAGCATAGAGCTGATCGCGCAGCTGTCTGTTCTCCAGGATTTCTTCCGGGGTAGGCGAGTGCTGCACAATAGCCTTCTCAATGCCATTGTCGCAGTCCAGGGAGTAGTGCGCTTTATAGTTATACATCTGGCGCAGGTATCGTGCCTCAGCTCGTTTGTCGGCCAGGAACACCGCCTGTACTTCATCGGTCACTTCCAAAAAAGTGTCCGTTTTATAAATATCGGGATACAGTTCCCGGAGATTGATTTTCTGCATTATGTACCTCCATTTCGGTTCACGGGACCAGTTGGCGAGTGAGCCGAAATGGGGCGGAGAACGACACCGGCATAATACGGGTCCATTCCACAAAAAACGACAAAGAAAAACGCCAGTCTCCCAAAGTGGGAAACAGGCGTCAAACTGATTTCGAGTTTTATGGCTACCGATTAACCAGCAAGATACTGCCGGTGGAGGAGCGGAAAGAGCCGAAGCGTGAGCAAGGCTTTTTTTGATGAACTACATATTGCTATTCTCATGGCGGCTCTCTCCCTGGGCCGCCGATCCTGGTATCACTCTCCTTCAGGCAAAATAAGAGCGGCGGCCTTGATTTCTCAAAGCCGCCGCTGGTTGAATAGGCGCGTCGAAAGGGCTACCGTGCGACGGCTTTTTTTCTTTGCCGTCGCACGGCAGGTTCAATTTTGTTTACTGTTGATGAGCTGCGTCAGCCTCAGCCTGAGTAAGTTGGCCGTTGTCAACCGCGTCGTTAAGGGCTTTGTCCAGTTCCTCGTTCGATGCGTAGTTGCCGATGTGGACGGACTCGCCGTTCTCTTTAGTCACATTAACACCATATTCCGAAACCACATCCTCGGTGGGAGGGATCATGGAATAGGTATCTCCCTCGCCGTTATCCTTGGAATATAAGGTTCCGTTTTTGATGCTTTCAAGTGTTTCTTGATATTCGGCGATGGTGGCATCTACGCTTTCCTGTGTCCATTCGTGAAAAACTCCCTGCCCGTCATACCAGCCATCGCCTGTGCCGATCAGGGCCTCCAGTTCTTCCTTTTGGGTGGCGATCCACTTTTCATATTCCTCTGCCGTCCACCATTCAACATCCGGTGCAGGGTTGTTTTTCTCATAGTCCGCTTCAGCCACCCAATTTTCGCCATCGGTGCTAATGCCATCAGCATCATTGAAAAAGATGTCGGTACTTGACATTTGTGCTGTTTCTTCAGCCGATGTCTTAGGCGCATCGGCGGCCTGTGCGCTGGCATAGGTAAAACCCGCAAGGCTTAAACATAAGGCCCCGCACAGCCCCACAACCAGCAGTTTTCTGTTTTTCATGGAAATAACCTCGCTTTCAAGAATTATAGCCATCCCCTTGGGGATGGCTATAATATAACAAAGAGATTTGGATTGAGTTTGCATGGAATATGGATTTCAGATGGAGTTGAATGGCGATTGTTTGATAGGCAACTTGATCCAGAACAAAACGCCTCTTTTCGTATTTTGAATGCCGTACTCCGCATGGTGCATTTCCATGATTTTACGGACAATATAAAGGCCCAGACCTGTTCCGCCGGTGTTGCGGTTGCGGGAAGTGTCGGTACGGTAAAATGCTTCAAACAGATGGGAAAGCGCACCCTCCGGTATGTAAACTCCTGTATTTTCAACCTCACAACAAACGGTATCGTCAGCCTCGGCTAAAGATACCCGGATCAATTCACCATCTGGAGAATATCGAATGGCATTAACTAAAATATTTTGAATTGCCCGTTCCATCTGTGCCGGTTCCATTTCACAGAAAAGTCGGTCAGGAATACTTACTTCAAGTCGCTGTTCCTTTTCTTCCAGCAAATCTGTTATGGTGGCAAGCTGCACCCGAACCAGTTCCGCAAAGTCAGCGGTTTTATATTCGGATTTCTGTTTTCCGTCAGCTTTAGAAACATACAGCAGTTCTTTGACCAGCTTTTCCATCCGTTCTACAACAGCAAGAGAGCGTTCCATATATTCTGTGTGGTTTTCATATCCGCTGACTTTGTTCAGCATCCCAGCCAGATGGCCTTTCAAGATTGTTAGAGGTGTTTTCAACTCATGGGATGCCGCAGAAAAGAATTCTACCCGCTGGCGTTCTAATTCCTGCTCTTTTTCGATGTCCGCTTTGAGCTGGTCATTTGCGGTGTGCAGATCATTCAGCGCAGTTGACAAGGATGTTGACAGGGAATTGAGATTTTGAGCCAGACGCCCCAATTCATCTTCTCGCTCCATACTGCATTGGCCAGAAAAATCCAGCGAGGCCATTTGCTCTGATATTTTACTTAACCGAACAATAGGCCGAGTAATATACCTTGCATAGATCCAAGAACATAACAGCGACAACACAAAGATCATAAGAAGAACATACGGAAATATAGACCACAAGACCTCTGTTGTCTGCTGAACCACAAACAAATCTACTTGAACTGCCAGTGTGTAGCTACTTCCGTCTTTCAAAGTGATGGGATAAAAACTTGTGGTGGTTTTTCCAGAGGAATTTACATCAATGTACGGTGTGTCATCATCAAATGTTATAGCTGTATCGCCGGAGATGATTTCCGTTTCCGTAGATGTTCCTGCCGGATAAACGACGCTGCCATTTTGATCTTCCACCCAAAATACGGCATTGGTTTCCTTGGAAAAATCAGATAGAGCCTCCTCACAGTCAGAAAGGTTATTGTAGGCGGCGAGTTGATCTACAAGTTGAATTGCAGCAGTTTCCGTTGTCTGATTGATCAGCTTTGTATAAGTTGTAGGTAGAAGTTTTGAAATACAGAAATATGTTCCGCTACAAGCCACTCCCAAAAGAATAAATGTAATCAGGAATACTTTAACGGACAGTTTCCCTTTAATGCTCCTTATCAATTCTATATCCCACCCCTCTAATGGTTTCTATATAATCGACATCCAACTTTTTTCGTATATTTTTTATGTGGCTGTCTACAATGCGATCTTCCACAAATGCGTCATCATCCCAAAGCCGATCAAGCAGCATTTGTCTGGTAAAGACTTTCCCTTGATTTTCCAACATGAGCCTGAGCATCGCAAATTCTTTACTGGTCAAAACGACTTCGTTGCCTTTGTAATATAAATGGAAGCCTTCAATATCCATACTTAGCTCTTTATAGATAAGCAGGGATTGATGTTTATTTTCAATGCCTCCACGGCGAAGAATAGCTGCAATTTTGCACAGCAGGATTTTAGGGGAAAAAGGTTTGGGAATGTAGTCATCAATTTGCTGCTCAAATCCCTTTAGTTGATTTTCTTCATCCGAGAGAGCAGTAAGCATAATGATCGGCACTTGCGACTTTTGACGAATGACCTCACATACACCATAGCCGTCAATCTTGGGCAGCATGATGTCCAGCAGCACAAGGCTGATGGTATCATCAAACTTTGCAATTCCGGCTACACCATCAGCGGCAATCACCACCTCATACCCTGCGTCGGTCAGATGGTTTTTCAATATATCTTGAATGTCAATATCATCTTCGATTATTAAAATTTTCTGCATAACACCACCTCCGAGATTCTAATTGTAGCAGAAAAATATGTATCTATTATGGAGTTACGACTATTTTCTTCCGGGATCGCTCGACTTGTTTGCGTCTCTGGGAATCATCCACATACAGTTGAACTTTATAACACCTGGAATAGCTCCTTTTTTCACCGGCTTGTTTTAGCGTTGGATAGTTAATTTTTATACATCATGTAATCTATATCATTATATTTCTGTTGCTCAAAGAATACAAGTTTACAGCTACGCGTTTGAGGCCAAAATCAGTATAATCGTACCGGTAAACCGGAACGATAAGGGTATTCCTTGAATTTAATCGGAACGATACAATATTATTGAGGTGAACAATAATGCCGATTGACGATTTGACCGCCTTGGGAGATGCGCTCCGAGCAGCACGAAAAGAAAAAAATCTGACGCAGGAACAGCTGGCTGATGAAACCCATGTTTCTACCAAACAGATAGCCGAAATTGAGAAAGCCAGCAGAAATCCTACCTATTTGATTATGAAAGCATTGGCAAAGGTGGTACATCTTTCACTGGACTCGCTCATGTACCCGGACCTTACCCCGGACGAAGCAGGACAGAATGAGATGAAGCTGCTTTATATGAACTGTCCGCCAGAGATGCGAGAAACCCTGTTGCACCACACTCGTGGATTTGCAGAGGAGCTAAAGGAACTTTCTAAAAAACTTGAAACAAAGTAGGCCAGTGAGCGAAATTTGAAGGTTTCGTCACTGGCTTATTTTATTCCTGCGGGAAAGAGGCAAGCAATGCCCCTGGATAGCCATTCGGCTTCCGGCGCTGCTTGTTGAGGGTGTCCCCCAAGCCCCCATGAACGCAGAATTTCATTCTGCGGCTGCGCGTCCGATGGACGCTTCTGACCATGCTCAGTTCACCGCTGACCGTGGTCTTTTTCTTTTTATGCGGATTTTGATATCACGCAAATTAGAAGCAGAATGCGGCCAGT
>CAMFSB010000027.1 GCA_945982465.1 uncultured Faecalibacterium sp.
CCGCTGTACTGCCTGGCACTGGCCGGTGTGATCAACGTGGGGCTGAACCTGTTTTTTGTGATCCGCATGCAGCTGAGCGTGGCGGGCGTAGCACTGGCCACCATCATCAGCCAGCTGGTGTCCGCCGTGCTGGTGGTGGTGATCCTGATGCGGGAGACCGGCGCGCTGCATTTTGACTGGAAGCAATTGAAGCTGCATGGGGCGGTGCTGCTGCAGATTGTGCGCATCGGCCTGCCCGCCGGTTTGCAGGGCATGGTGTTTTCGCTTTCCAATGTGGTGATCCAGTCGGCCATCAACTCGTTCGGCTCGGTCGTGGTAGCCGGCAACTCGGCGGCTTCCAGCATCGAGGGCTTTGTGTATGTGGCCATGAACTCCTGCTATCAGGCCTGCCTGACCTTTACCAGCCAGAACGTGGGCGCGCGCAAATACGAGAACATCAACCGTGTTTTGTTCACCTGCATCGGCTGCGCGGTGGTGATCGGCACAGTACTGGGCGTGGGTTGTACGGTACTGGGTGCGCCGCTGTGCGGCATTTATTCCTCCGACCCGGCGGTTATTGCCGCTGGCGTGGGCCGGCTGCGCATCATCTGCTCGCTGTACGCGCTGTGCGGCATTATGGATGTGATGGTGGGCGGCCTGCGCGGGCTGGGCTGCTCGGTGATGCCGATGGTGGTCAGCCTGCTGGGCAGCTGCGCGCTGCGGCTGGTATGGGTGGCGACCGTGTTCCGCATGGTGGGCACCATCCAGTCGCTGTACATCAGCTACCCCATCACCTGGGCGCTGACAGGTGCAGCCCACCTGATCTGCTTTGTCATTGTGCGGCGCAAATTTGTAGCGGAGCAGGCCCCCGTGCCGCACAATCCGGAATAAACTGGCCGCTGTGCAAGCACAGCTTGCGCGCCTGCGGTCCTGCGCACAAAACCGGGGCTGCTGAAAAACAGCCTTTCTCAGAAAAACGCTCATGAAAAATGAATCGGCCGGACTACCGATCTGCGGGAATCCGGCCGATTTTTGTCGCTGTTTTTAGGGTCGATCTGCGAAGGTTTCATTTTGCAGCAGCCCTGGTTTTGGGGTGTTGTGGTTCCATGGGGCTCTCCCCCGCAATACGAGCAGATTCACTCAAGCGCGGCGGCCGCTCCAGAATCTGCCCAAGGAATGGTTCGAGCGCAAATTGTAAAAGCCGCGCCTGAACCCTGCACCGAATGCGCTTGGCAGCGCGCCCTGCTGTTTCGGTCATCCAGAATATGCAAAGGTCGTGCCCAAGCGTCTGTCAAAGCCAAGCGACCGGTACATTTCTTCGTCACAGGGAGCACAGCAGACGGTCAGACTTGCCATGCCGTTTTCCCTGCACAGATTCTGCGCTGCCTGTGCCAGCTTCCGTGCAATGCCTTTGCCGCGAAATGCCGGTTCAATGTAGAAATCATCCAACACGCCGGCGGCCGAGCAGCCAAAGGTCGAAAAGCACTTTGCTACGCTGCACATTCCAACCGCACGGTAGCCACGCCTTGCCACAAAGAATGTGATTTGTTCCTCCCGGATGGCTTGGGCAAGCAATTCCTGCTTTTCTTCTGTCAGCGGCGACTCGCCGATCTCTTTCAAAAAACCATTCTCCAGCTTTTTGAGCTGCCAGTCTGTTGGGTCTGCGAGCGCTTCAATGGTAATGGGGAACTCCTCTTTGGGGGGCAGAATCATCAGCGGCTCGCCCCATTCGTCGGCGCCGTTTTCGATAAATCCGACCCGTTTCCAAAAACGCAGACGGCGGACGTCGCTGCCATAGTTCAGTTCTGCATACTGTGCGCCGTTTTCTTTTGCCCAGTTCAAAACCGCTGCGGCACACGCTGTACCGACCCCGCCGCCCCGGAACTGCGGATAGACGCAAAACTCCATGATGAAGCACTTGCCGTCCTCTGAGGTGAAAATGACCGGTAAGGCAAAGCCAATATCCTGCCCATTTCTCTGAAAGAACAGATAGAAGCATCGATCCCGCGGTCTGTCGTGAACCGTTTGGATCTGCGCCCGGTATTGCGCATCATCGAGGAAGTATTCTAACTCATCGTCCTCCGGATCCGGGAAAATATCCCGCTTGTGATAGGCGTGAAGTTCCTCCCAGAAAAGCGCCGTGTCGGTTTGTGTAATTGCTTCACGGATGGCAATTTTATGTTCCATTTTGTTTCCTCCAACAACTTGATTCGGAGGGTTAAAAAGCGCGAACCCTCCACACACGATCCGATTTCATAAAAACCACCCTTTCCGTAAAAGATTTGTATTCAGCCCCGATGGGGGCAGATACCGGTTGGAAAACAGCTGCATTGGGTTCCTGCGTGTCCGGGTCAAGCGAGCCGATCCGGTCAAAGCATCGAACACCCTGTATCTCGCTTCTCCGTTCACTCCGACGCATCGGCTTTCTCCCACACAAAGCGGGGGCCGCTGTAGCCGTCGCGTTCCACATGCTCAAACCACATTTCGGCCGGGCGCACCCACAGCCCCCGTTCGCCGTACAGCGCCCGGTACACCACCATCGGCTGCCGGGTCTCGCTGTGCTGTGCGAGTTCCAGCATCTGGTAGCGGCCGCCCTTGAAATGGCGGTACTGCCCAGGCAGCGGCATCAGCTGCTTTTGCAGGACATACCGGTCATGCCCGCCGTACATGGAGCATCGCCTTGCGATGGTAAAGCCGCAGGCCTGCGCATTCTGCAGGCTGTAGGGGGTTTGGGGGCTGATGGTCCCGCCGATGCCCACAATGGCCGGGTCGCGCCACTGCTCGGCCAGGCGGAGCAGCCGCTGCTGCAGGCCGTTGCCCCGCACATCCGGGTGGACGGCCACACTGTCGGCATTGGCCCAGTACTTCCAGTCGCTGGCCGGCACGCCCAGCACACGGGCGTAGTTATGCTCGTTTTCGCCGCAATAGCGCAGGATAAAAAAGGCCACGAGCCTTTCGCCCAGCCACACGCCCAGGCACAGGTCGTTTTGCAGCATACCGCGCAGTTCTTCCTCGGTATCCGGCATGAACAGTTCGGGGTCCGGCATGCCGGCGCGCACTTCGTCCTGTAGGGCGCAGAACACCGCCAGATCCTCCACCTTGCCCCGCCGCACCTGCGCCAGCAGTCCGGCAGGCTGCCCTTGGTACTTTTTCAAAATCAACTCCATGTGTTTCGCCCTCGCTCATTTACAGGTTCAACATTCCGGCCGGACCGGCCAAGGCCTGCGATTCCGGCTGATTTACAATTATATCACAAAGAGCATATCAAAAAAAGAAAATTCATGTTATAATAGCCGCGAGGCGGCTATTGAAACACAAGGAGGGCCTGCGGCCGATTTGGATTTATCCGCTGTGTGCGGATATGTTATAATAGCCGCAAAGCGGCTATTGAAGCACAAGGATGGCCTGCAGCCGACCGGCATAAATCCGCTGCGCGCGGCTATCTTGGAATACCAGAAAGAACGGGCGGCCTGCAGCCAGCCCGGAAAAAGGGGGATGCCCTGTGAAAGAATCATCTGTGGAATCGGCCAGCCGGCTGGGCGGGGCGGTGATCAGCGACCGCATCGTAAAAAGCCTGCTGGACGAGCTGCGCACCGGCCGCTTTGCCGGGTGCGATCATCTGCCGGCCGAGGTGGAGCTTGCCTCGTTGCTGGGGGTGAGCCGCACGGTGATCCGCGACGCGCTGAGCGAAATGGAGCGCGAGGGCTACATTGAGCGCGTGCGCGGCATTGGTACGGTGGTCAACCGCAGTGTGCTGGGTATGCGCAACCGACTGGATCAAAAGCTGGAATACTATCCCCTGATCCGTTCGCTGGGCGGCTACCCCCACGCGGATAACATCCAGGTGCAGCTGCAGGCCGCCGATGAGGACCTGGCCGGGAGCTTGGAGCTTCGGCCCGGCGATGATGTGCTGTGCATCAAAAAGCGGGTGCTGGCCGATACCACGCCCGTCATTTATTCCATCGATTACCTGCCCCGGGCGCTGTTTGGCAACCGGGATTATACCCGCATTGACCTGACAGCCGACATTTTCAGCGTGCTGGAACGGGAATGCAGCCAGCAGCCTGCCAGCAACATTGCCCATATCAAGCCAAGCTGCGGCGACAAGGCCATCCGCGCGGCCATGCGGCTGGCCCCCGGCGAGGCCATGCTGCTGCTGGACGAGGTGTGCTACAACCGTCTGTGCCGCCCGATCATGCGTTCGTTCAGCTATTACACCGACTTTTTCGACTTTGCCATCCTGCGCAAAATGCTGTAACAGCCGCCGTGTTCTGCCATGGCCCGGTGTGCTGCTTGATACTTTTCCCGCGATTTGGAGGTTAACCTATGCGCCATATGATCGATCCCCTGGACTTTTCCAAAGAGGAAATCGGCTCGCTGCTCACGCTGGCCGGCTCGATCTGCGAAGATCCCACCGCGTATCAGAACGTCGCCGCGCACAAAAAGCTGGCAACGCTGTTTTACGAGCCGTCCACACGCACCCGGCTTTCGTTTGAAGCCGCCATGCTGAACCTGGGCGGCCACTGCCTGGGCTTCCCCAGCGAAAACGTATCCAGCGCCGCCAAGGGCGAAAGCGTGGCCGACACCATCCGGGTGGTGTCGTGCTATGCGGACATCGTTGCCATGCGCCATCCCAAGGAGGGCGCGCCGCTGCGGGCCGCGCGGTATTCCCGCGTGCCGGTGATCAATGCGGGCGACGGCGGCCACCAGCACCCCACCCAGACTTTGACCGACCTGCTGACCATCCAGCGGCGCAAGGGGCGGCTGGATCATTTGACCATCGGGCTTTGCGGCGATTTGAAATTCGGCCGCACCGTGCACTCGCTGATCAAGACCATGGCCCGCTACGAGGGCATCCGGTTCGTGCTCATCAGCCCCGAAGAACTGCGCGTGCCCGAATACATCATCAAGGATGTGCTGGAGGCCGGCGGCATCCCCTATACCGAGGTGCGCAGCCTGGAAAACGCCATGCCGGAGCTGGACATCCTGTACATGACCCGCGTACAAAAAGAGCGGTTTTTCAATGAAGAAGATTATGTGCGACTGAAAAACAGCTACATTCTGACCGCGGAAAAGATGAAAGCGGCCAAGCCCGATATGGCGGTGCTGCACCCGCTTCCGCGCGTGAACGAGATCGCGCTGGATGTGGACGACGACCCCCGCGCCGCCTATTTTGAGCAGGTGCAGAACGGCGTATATGTGCGCATGGCGCTGATCATGACGCTGCTGGGCCTGCCGGATCCCAAAGCCGCAAAGGAGGGCAACTGACATGCTGAACATCGACGAGATCCAGAATGGCATTGTGATTGACCATATCAAGGCCGGCACGGCTGTTGGCCTGATGGAGCTTTTGGGCATTACGCAGAACACTTCGGCCAGTGTGGCCCTGATCCAGAATGCCCGGTCAGCCAAGTCCCCCACCGGCCGCAAGGACATCATCAAGGTGGAGGGCGACGCCTCCTGGCTGAATCTGGATGTGCTGGCCTATCTGGACCCCAACATCACCGTCACCACCATCCGGGATGGCCAGGCCGTGCAGAAAGAAAAGCCGCGCCCGCCGCGCCGCCTGGTAAACATTGTGCGGTGCCGCAACCCCCGCTGCATTTCTTCCATTGAGGAGGAATGTGACCAGATCTTTGAGATGAGCTCCAACGGCAAATACCGCTGCATTTATTGCGAGCAGGAGCTTTCGGTCAAGCCGGAGTAAGCGGCTGGAGCGCTGTTTTGAACAGTAAATCCGAACAGTAAAACGCCCTGCGTGGAACATTCTCCGCGCAGGGTATTTTACTTTACAGGGGGACGTTGCCCGCGCACGTTGATTTTCAGGTGAGCGGTGTTACGCGAAAGCAGGGCTGCCGCATACCGGGCAAAGGTCGCGTGCTCGCAAGCACGATAAACGCGATATTACGCAAAGGCAGGGCTGCCGCGCACCAGCTGCACCTTGCCGTCAGCTGTGCAGTCGGCCGTATACTGCTCGCCGGGCTGCACGGTGCCGGCCGCGATCTGGTCGGCAAGGGCCTGCTCCACCGCACGGTCGATCTGATGGCGCAGCTCGCGTGCTCCGTAAGGCGACTTTGCTTTACATGCCATGGCCCGTGCCAACTGCGGCGTGTGCGAAAGCTGATAGCCGTTTTGGGCGGCGCGGGCTTCCAGTTGGGCCAGCAGCCGTTCGGCAATCGCGCACAGGCTGTTTTCGTCCAGCGGGCGGAACACGATCAGCTCGTCCATACGGCCGATCAGCTCCGGGCGGAAAAAGCTCTTGGCTTCGTTGACCGCCTGCCGGGCCTGGTTTTCCAGCACGGCCTCCTGGTTGACCGCAAAGCCCATCGCGCCGCCCTGCCCTGCCAAAAAGCGCGCGCCCAGGTTTGAGGTAAGCAGTACGATGCTGTTGGAAAAATCTGTTTTCCGGCCCAGCGAATCGGTCAGGATGCCGTCCTCCAAGATCTGGAGCAGGATATTCTGGATGTCGCTGTGCGCTTTTTCGATCTCATCGAACAGCACGACGCTGTAAGGCCGGCGGCGCACGGCTTCGGTAAGCTGGCCGCCCTCGTCGTGGCCCAGGTAACCCGGAGGCGCGCCGATCAGCCGCGCCACCGAGTGGGCCTCCTGATATTCGGACATGTCGAATTTCAGCAGTGCTTTTTCGCTGCCGAACCAGCTTTCGGCCAGTGCGCGGGCCAGCGCCGTTTTGCCTACGCCGGTGGGGCCCAAAAACAGCAGCGCGCCCATGGGCCGGCCTTGCTCACGCAGACCGGTACGGCTGCGGCGCACGGCCCCCGCAATGGCGGCCACCGCCCTGCCCTGCCCTACGATCTGGCCGTTCAGCCGCTCTTCAAGGCGGTTCAGGCGCTCGCGCTCCTGCTCCGTTACGCGCTCGGCCGGCACGCCGCTGGCCTGCGCCACCACCCGGGCGATCTCGTCCGCAGTGACCTCGGCTTTGATGCCGTGCTCCTTTTCGCTGCGGATGCGGGCCGCGGCGCAGGCTTCGTCCAGCAGATCGATGGCCTTATCCGGCAGAAACTTGCCGGGCAGATACCGAACCGAAAGCTCCACGGCTGTACGGAGCACCTCCGGCGGGATGCTTACGCCGTGGTAAGCTTCGTAGCGGGGCGCCAGCCCCTGCAGGATCTCCACGGCCTGGTCAATGGTCGGCTCTTCCACGGTGACCCGGCCAAAACGGCGTTCCAACGCGGAATCCTTTTGGATGCTTTTGCGAAATTCCTCAATGGTGGTCGCCCCGATGACCTGGATCTCGCCCCGGGCCAGCACCGGCTTTAAAATGCTGGCTGCGTCGATCGCGCCTTCTGCCGCGCCTGCGCCCACAATGGTGTGGAACTCATCCACAAACAAAACGGCGGTGCGGTCGCGGATCAGCTCCTCCAGCAGATTTTTGAAGCGCTCCTCAAAATCGCCGCGGTATTTGGTGCCCGCCACCAGGCTGGCCATGTCCAGCGCCAGCAGCCGCTTGCCCTGCAGTGCGCGCGGCACCTTGCCTGCGGCAATGCGCTGCGCCAGCCCCTCGGCCAGCGCGGTCTTGCCCACGCCCGGCTCCCCCACAAGGCAGGGGTTATTCTTTTGGCGGCGGCACAAAATCTCGATCATGCGGTCCAGTTCCTTTTCGCGGCAGAACAGCGGATCCAGCTCGTTGTCGCAGGCCTTGCGGGTCAAATCGCGGCAGTAGCGGTCGCTGGCCCGGTTGCTGCGGCCGGGCGCGGCAGCGCGGGGTTGGGCCGGAAGTACCAGTTGGCCGGCCATCTGGCGGCATTCGCGCACCGCGTCGCTGATCTCCACCCCAAGGGCCGTCATCACGGTATAGCCAATGCAGTCGCCATCCTCCATCATGGCGCAGAGCAGATGCTCCGGCCCTGCTTTGGCTTGGCGGGCGCTCTGCGCGCCCAGCACGGCATAATCCATCGCCCGCCGCAGCTCCGGCGCAGGCGGCGGCGCAGCCAGGTGGGAGCGCCCGCCCTCCGGCACCGTCAGCTTGCTGCGCACGGCCACAGGGCTGAGCCGCCGTTCCAGCAGAAAATGTCCTGCGGCCCCGTAATCATCCAGCGTCAGCGCGTACAGCAAATGGCCGGTGTCCGCCTGCGGGCAGCCCATTTGGCCCGCCGTCCGTATCGTGCGGCGCAGCAGCTTTACCGCCGCGCGGGTAAATCCTTTGTAATGCTCCAAGCCTGATCCCCTCCCATGTGTGAACAGTACGAGTATAGCCACCTTGGGAAAGAAAAAAACCTCGACCGCAGTCGAGGTTTTTTTGAATCGTCTGTGTTTTGGAGCCGCGGCAGGGGTCAGCCCATCTCCGCCAGCGCTTCGGTGAGCGCCGCGGCGATCTGATCGGGGCAACTGGTCGCCTTGGCGCCGCAGCGCACCCCCTGCATGCGGTTGATCGCGTCCTCCGCTTTCATGCCCTTCAGCAGTGCGCTGATGCCTTTCAGGTTGCCGTTGCAGCCGCCCATCACCTCGACAGACTCAATGGTGTGGTCATCGTTCAGCTCCACGCGGGTCATGACCGAGCAGGTGCCTTTGTTGCGGTGTGTATAGGTCATAAAGAATCTTCCTTTCTGCAATTCACTTCCGGCTGCCGACAGGTGCGGCGGCTGGGCTTTCAGCCCGTTTCTGCCGCATGCAATGCAGCTTTTTCTTATTCTAGCCGGTTTTGCGCTGTTTGGCAAGAGCCTCCAGCCTCAGAATCTGATCTTCCGGCGTAACGCAGGTGCCAAGCGGGTGCGGCCGCATGGCGTTGGCGCCGTGAAAGTCCGTGCCGCCGGTCTGGATCAGGCCATACTGCCGGCACAGCTCGCGGCACTCCGCCTTATCCTCTTCGGTGTTGCGCGGGTGCTCCACCTCGATGCCGTCGATCAGGCCTTCCGCTGCCAGCTGGCGTACCAGCGGCATGCTTTTGTACACCGAGGGGTGGGCAAACACCACCACGGCGCGGCACTGGCGCGCGGTTTGCAATACCTCGCGCACCGGGTTATACCCGGTGGAATGGAACACGCGCCCCGGCGGGATGCAGCTGAACAGCTCATGGTACACCTTGCCGTAGATCCCATCGGCAAGGCCCAGATGGCACAGCGCCTGCATGACGCTGCTTTTGTACAGCGTGCCGCTGTCGCGGGAATATTCCAGCGCCTGCTCGGCGCGAAACTGCGGATAGATCGCTTCCAGTTCCCGCACGCTCTGCATACAGGCCGCGTTGCGGCGCGCCTGCATCGTGTCGCAGTGCGCCTGCAAAGCAGCGCAGTCATCCGGCCAATAGCACAGCAGATGCGCGCGGTGCTTGCGCTCAAAGTCGTAGGCGCTCAGCTCTGTGGCCGGGATCAGCCGCACGCCGTCCTGCTCCGGGTGCGCATACGCATACCGCACGCTTTGCAGCGAATCGTGGTCCGACAGCGCCAGCGCACCCAGGCCCAGCCGCGCCGCCATGGGCGCCAGATCTTCAATTTTGACCGACCCGTCTGAGCAGGTCGAGTGGCAGTGCAGGTCGCCGTACAGCATGCTGATGTTCCTCTTTTACGATCGTTCCACAGGGCTGTTGGTATAAAAAAACCCCTAAAACCAGCCGACCGGCCGGTTTCAAGGGAGATTCTGGAGCAGGACACGGGACTCGAACCCGCCGCCTACTGCTTGGGAAGCAGTCGCTCTACCGGATGAGCTAGCCCTGCACAGGTTACTGTATTAGTATACTCCCAAAATGGAAAATGTCAATCGGTTTTCCGCTTCAGGGGCGAAAACTTTTGTCGCATGGCAAATTGAGGGTGCAAAGCCCCGCGTTTTATGGTAAGATAAAAGCTACTGAAACTTCGGAGGTCTGACCCATGCTTACCGGCATCCCCTTACTGCATTACTTTAAATGCAAAAATGAATACAGCGGCAGCCACAGCGGCATGCGCTATCTGTTTACGCCGGGCAAGCGCAAGCTGACCGCCGACGACGGCACCGAGACCGAGCAGGCGACCCTGACCGTGACGGTCTGGCCGGACCCCTGGGCGCTGGAAAAAACAGATCCTGCCCTGCGGCAGACCGCCGTGTACCCGCTGACCGAGGAGGGGCGCGAAGCAGCCATTGCCTCGCTGGCCGCCTGCTATGAGGCCGACCGGGAACGGTGGGATCACTGCCCTGGCATACTGGACTGCGAACCGTGGGAGCCTGCGCCTGCAGAGGAGGCCGCGCCATGACCTACCGCATCAAACCCGTACAGGGCGACAGCATTGCCGTGCCGCAGCTGGTGTTTTCCAAGCTGGGGACCGCCGACGAAGCCAATGTGCGCGTTGCCTTGTATGTTCTGGCAACGCAGAGCACCGACCCGGCCCAGATCGCCGCGGCGCTCAAGCTGCGCAGCCGCCGCAGCGCTGAAAGCGCGCTGGCATTCTGGGCCGGCGCGGGCCTTTTGGAGCAAGTCGACGACAACCAGGCCTGCGCGCCCCAAGCCTCCGCCCCCGCGCCGATGACCTGGCAGCAGATCGCGCAGGCGTCCCGCACCGACCCGATGATCTCAGCGCTGATCGAATGCGCCCAGACATCGTTTGGGCGGGCGCTGAGCCACAGCGAAATGCAGAAGCTGGTGGCCCTGTACACAGACGGCGGGGTGCACCCGGAGGTGCTTTTGCTTTGCATCACCTATCTGGCTGGCAAGGACAAGCGGACAGTGGGCGCGGTGAGCCGCGAGATCAAGGCATGGCAGGCGGAGGGCGTGGATCCCGGTGAGCAGGCCGACGCCTACCTGCAAAAGCTGGCCGGGCGCGAGCAGCACGAAGCCTTTGTCTGCGGGCTGCTGCAGCAGGACAGCCTGACCCTTGGCGAAAAGAAAGCCATTGCCCGCTGGTACGAAAACTACGGCTATGGCGACGAGATGGTGACCGAGGCATCGCTGCAGGCCGGAGCCAGGCGGGATGTGTGGTACCTGAACGGCATTTTGAAAAGCTGGCAGGCCAAAGGCTTGCAGACTGTCCACGATGTGCGCGGCAGCGGCGCGGTGCAAAGCCCCGAAAGCCGCAATGTCCGGGTGGACCGTCAAACGCCCAGCGGCAACGATTTTCTGCAAAGTGCCGCGGAACGCCCCCGCCGCCTGAAGAGAAAGGACTGAACCTATGCTTTCCAAACGGGAATTGTATCAAACCGCCATGCGGACGGTATCGGCCCGGCGGCAGGCCGCCCGGGCACGGGCAGAGGATGAGCGCCGGCGCACCGAGGCGGCCGTGCCCGGCCTGGCCGAAGCGGAAGAAAACTTCCGCCAATGCGGCATCCGCGCCGCGCTTTGCGGTGCGGGCGGCAGCGTGCCGCCGCAGGCTCTGGCCGCCCTTTCCGCAGCCAAAGCCGAGCGCGACCGGCTGCTGGCGGAAAGCGGCCGCCCGGCCGACTGGCTGGAGCCAGAGTTTTCCTGCAGGCTGTGCGAGGGCACCGGGAACCTGGACGGCAAAACCTGCCCCTGCGTGCGCGCGTTGATGCAGGATATGCGCCGCAAAGAGATCGAGCAGCTTTCCTCCCTTTCCATCCAGAGCTTTGACACGATGAAGCCGGAGTATTACCCGGACCGCCCGGACGCCCGCGGGCACAACATCCGCCGCTACATGACCGGCCTGCTGGCAGACTTGCGGGATTACGCCCGGGAGTTTGACCGGGACAGCGTGAATTTACTGCTGTTCGGTAATGCGGGCCTGGGCAAGACCCACGCGGCTCTGGCCATTGCGGGCGAGGTGCTGAGCAAGGGGTATGATGTGATCTACCTTTCCAGCCCGGACTTCTTTTCCCGCGTGGAGGAACTGCATTTCGGCAACGAC
>CAMFSB010000028.1 GCA_945982465.1 uncultured Faecalibacterium sp.
GGCGCCGTCCCCGCGCCCCTCCGCGGGCTGGGCCCCATGGGGGGTGGGGGTGGGGAAGCTGGCCGACACATCCTCCACAAATGCGCCGATGGCCTGGCTGCTGGTCAGGTCCACATCATACGGGTGGATGACGCCGGGGTGCTCTTTGCACAGCTCGGCAATGCGGGCCAGGTCGTGCGAGCCCTGGGCGATGATCTGGTCGCCCGGCTCAAAATGCGCCAGCAGCCGCTGCATCAGCGCGCGCCCCACATCGCTGGACGCGCCGGTGATCAAATAGGTTTTTGCCATAGGGAATGCTCCTTTTTGTTACTTTGCCACCCCGGCCTTGTACAGGCCGCGGGTCACCTTTTGGCCGTTCTGGTTGGTGATGGAATACTTCACGGTGATCTCGCCGAAGGTGTCGTTCACCTCGGCCACCTTGCCGGTCACGGTCAGCGTGTCGCCGATGAACACCGGCTTTGCAAACCGGGCGTCCACCTCGTGCAGCAGGCAGTGCTCGCCGGGCAGGTACACCCCCGCCAGTGTGGACACCAGCGACGCGCCCAGCATGCCGTACACCACCCGGCCGGGGTAGCCGCGCTGGGCGGCATAGGCTTCGTCCATGTGGATGGGGGAAGCATCGCCCGTAATGGCGTAAAAATGCTCCATCATTTCGGTCGTGACCGTCACGGTAAAGCTTTCGGTAGTGCCCGGGGCCAGCTGGGCCAGAGTATAGCTGTTCATACACAACGCTCCTTAACAAAAAGCACACTGCCCCGCGCGTGCGCGGCAGTGTGCGTGATGCCCCAATCTCAGCCGGCCATGCGCTCGATCAGGTCCAGCAGGTCGCCCACGTTTTTCAAACCGCGGACGTCCTCCAGTTTGAACTTGATGGAAAACTTCTTTTCCATGGCGGTCAGCAGGTTGATCTGCTCCAGGCTGTCCCAGTCCTCAATATCGTCGGCGCAGGTCTCGCGTGTGATCTCCAGTTCCTCATCGTCGAAGTTGTCGCGGAAGATCTGCTGCACGGCGTCAAAAATCGTCTGCTTGTCCATTCTGATACTCTCCTTTGCATCGATGGCCGGTGCGCGGCCGGGTAAAACGGTGTCAGACCCGCCGCACATCCATTACGCTGCACTGCGGCGTATAGCCGGCCGAAAGGTCGAACACATAGTCCTTGTTGCCAGCCGCATCGGCGCTGACTTGCTCAAAGCCGATTGTAGCATAAAAGTCCTTTACGAGCAAGTTTTTCGCGGTGGGATAATAGTGCCCGCGGATGGTTTTTACCCCCTTGGCGGCGGCGTCGGCGCACAGGCAGTCGAACATGGCCTTTTCCATGTCGCGCTTGAGCACGCGACAGCTCATCACCCACAGGTCGATGTCCATCGCGTCGCCCTGCACATGGCCGATCACAATGGACACAATGCCGTTGTCGCCGAACTTGTCGGTCAGGCGGCCGTACAGCGTCACATATTGTTCGTCGCCGATCAGCGCCTCCACCTCGGCGGCGGTGTAGCGGCGGGTGGTCAGGTTGAACTGGTTGGATTTGTTGATCAGCTGGGTGATGCGCTCGGCGTGGGGGGCGTCGAACGTGCCGAACTCGCCGGTCATGGCCAGGCTTTTCAGGTAATCGGCGTAATCGCCGAACGAGGCCTGCAGCTCGGCGCGGGCGGCGTTCTGCTTGTACATGTCCACCCGCTTGCGGTCGTCGGCCGAAAGGTTCGTCACCTCAAAGTAGCCGCTGCGGTCGATGGCCTTGATGTAGTCCTCCGGGGCCGAAAGCTCGGGCACGGCCACCCCCGGCAGCTGCTGGCGGATGATCTCCCGTTCGGCGGGGTTGTCATCAATGAACACAAAGCTGTCGGTAAAAATATTGATCTCCCTGGCCATGGCCGCCAGGTTCTGGCTTTTCGGCTCCCAGTTGGCCTTGAAGCAGATGAAATCGTCCTTTTTCAGCACGCTGTCGGCCCGGGCAAAACCGGCCTCGGCGTTGGCCTGCTCGTTTTTGCTGTCCACGTTCAGCAGCACGCCCACGGCGCTCAGCTCCTTGAGATACTGCTGGAACTCCATATACGCCATGCCGGCCGGGGTCTCCAGCCCGAAGGTGATGCCCTCCGGCCCGTCGTCGCCGATCACGCCGCCCCACAGCGTGTTGTCCAGGTCCAGCGCCAGCGCCTTTTTGTTCTTGCCCAGCAGGCTCTTGATGATGTTGGCTACGCTCTGCGCCAGATAGGGCAGCTTGTCGATGGCGCAGGGATATTTGTAAGCGTACCAGGCCGTCTGGTCGCTGAACGCGTCCATGCCGTGCTGCGCTTGCAGGTAGCACAGGTCGTTCAGGTAGACGTTGGGGGTGGTATCGGCAAATTCCGCCAGCAACTCGTTCAGCCGGCGCACAAACCGCACCCGGCCCGCGGCGGCGCTGCCCTCGCGGTTGCCCATCACCCGGTAGGGGGGCAGCTCAAAGTTATTCAGGATCACCGGGCAGCCCAGCGCCAGCCCCGCCTTTGCGGCGGCGATGAACCGGCCCGCCTCGGCCTTGGCCAGGTTTGCGGCGGTTTCGGCGTCGTCACCGGGGGCGGGCCAGGCCTTGATGTTGCGCATGCTGGTATGCAGGTAGATCAGATCCGGCGCAAAGGCGGCCAGGGTGCCGTCGTCAAACACCAGTTCCTCGTAAAACAGGGCATACTCGCCCTCGTGGATCTCGGGGCGGATGCCGTTGGCCAGCAGGTAGATCTCCAACAGATCCTTGAATACGCCCACCGTCACGCCGCTGAGCACGGCGACCTTTTTGGGCAAAAGCCCCTCGCGGGCCGAAAGCTCGCGCTTGATGGCCCGCTTTTTCTGCAGGATCATCGAAGCGTCGAACGGGTAATCGAGCACATTGACAGACATGGGTGGTCCCTCCCACAAGTTGTTTTTTGAGCGGGCGCCGGCGGAAGCGGCGGCCCGGACTGCCGTGCACAAACGCACATTTTCTAGTGTATTTATACCATATTCCCGGCCGGTGTGCAATAAATGGTCGCCCTTGCGCGTATACGTTTCAAAAGGGGGACGGGCCGCTGCGGCGCGGCAGGCCGGGCGCTCAGGCGCCCAGGTCCTCCAAAAGCCGTTCCAGCTGGGTCTCGTCGGCCACGCGGATGCCCTGCCGCAGGCGCAGCACATCCGGTTCGGGCAGCAGATTGACATAGATATCCTCCAGCACGGCGGCGGGGCTGCCGGCTTCGCCGTGTTCGCCCAGCACATAAACGGCCACGTGGCCGCCCTCGTCCCGCACCAGGTACCCCGCCTGTACGGCGGCGGAACGCTCCGGGCTGCGGGGGAAGGCGGCGGGCGCGGCCATGCGCAGCACGCTCAGCGCAATGGCGGCCAGGCACAGCAGGGCAAACAGGGCAAACCAGAGCCGTGCGGCGGTTTGCTTCATTCCAAACACCTCCAGTTTTGCGGGGCGGACCCTGACGCCAGTTTCGGCCGGCGGCGCCGCGGCCAAACAAAAATGTGAAATTTCCGCCAAAAGAATGGCCCGGGCGAAGATTTTATTCCCTCTCGCTGTACTTTCCGGCGGCGGATATGCTATAATAATTCCGTGACTGCGCCCGGGCGGCAGAGTGGCCGGCGCGGCGCGCGCGGGGCGTCTGCCCTGCCGCAGTCATCGAACGTTTTGGACAGGGGCCGGGCGCGCGCTACCTTATTGTACTGCGCCGCGGCCTAAAGCGTGCTTTGCCGTGCCCCGCAGACGGATACGATACGGGCCGCCCTCCCGGCGGCCGGAAGTGAAGGAGGCGATCCTTATCGCTACCAATGAACCGCGCAGGATCCACCGCAGCGAAGGCGCGCAGCACACCAGGGCTGCCGCATCGTCCGGTTCCGCGCAGCGCAGCACCGCGCAGGCCAAGGCGTCCGCGCCGGCGCGCACCCCCCAAAAAAAGCAGAAAAAGACCCGTGGCTCCGGCAAAAAGCACCCTGTGCTCTCGTTTATCGTGCGGTTTATCGCCGTGTGCGCCTGCCTGGGCATCATGGCCTGCTCAGCGGCGGCCGTGGCCGTGGTATATTATGTGGTCGAGGCGACCGCCAACGACGATCTGAACCTGGACCGGCTGAGCCAGAGCCAGAGCAGCACCATCGTGGCGTATGATTCCGCCACCGGCCAGTGGATCGAGACCGCAACGCTCAAATCCACCGACAGCCACCGGCTGCAGGCGTCGCTGTCTGAGGTCCCGGAAAATCTGCAGTGGGCCTTTATCTGCACCGAGGACAAGGATTTTTACAACGAGCCGGGCGTGAACATCAAGCGCACCATTGCGGCTACCATCAACGAATATATCTTCCCCATCCTGCCCTCCAAGCAGGGCGCGTCCACCATTGAGCAGCAGCTGGTGAAAAACCTCACCCAGGAAAAGGCCGACAGCGGCGTTGCCGGCGCGCTGCGCAAGGTGCGCGAGATCTTCCGCGCCTGGGGTATTTACAAGAACTTCTCCAAGCAGACCATTCTGGAATGCTATCTGAACACCATCAGCTTTACCGGCACCATCCAGGGCGTAAAGACCGCGGCGGTGGAGTATTTTGGCAAGGACGTAAGCGAGCTGACGCTGTCGGAGTGCGCGGTCATCGCGTCCATCACCAAGGCGCCCCGCAGCTACGACCCGTACAACAACCCCGAAAACCTGCTGGAACGGCGCAACCTGGTGCTGTACAATATGTATACGCAGGGAAGGATCACCGAGGCTGAATACCGTCAGGCCAAGGCGGAGCCGCTGGTGCTGGCGGAAGAAACCGCGACCACGGGCGCCACGACCCAGAATGTGCGCTCGTATTTTGACGACGCGCTGTACGAGCAGCTGATCACGGACTTTATGGCTGTTTACAACTGGACCCGCGAGCAGGCGTCCAACTATATCTTTACCGGCGGTTTGACCATCCAGTCCACCATGGACCCGTCTATGCAGGCCAAGATGGAGCAGGTGATGCTGAACGCCGACGACAAGTATTTCCCCGCGGGCTGGGTCGAGGAAGAGACCACCCAGCTGCTGGACGCCGACATCCCGGTGTATAACGAGGACGGCACCCTGAAAACCAAGACCAACGAGGACGGCAGCGTTATCTATTACCGCAAGGTGCGCACCCAGGCGGCCATGGCCACGGTGGACTACGACGGCAACGTGCTGGCTTTGGTGGGCGGCCTGGGCCAAAAGGCCACGTCGGCTTCGCTGAACCGGGCGTACAGCGTGGCCCGGCAGACCGGATCGGTCATCAAGCCGCGGACGGTATACACCCAGGGCATCGAGTGCGGGCTGTACACATGGTCCACCATGATCCTGGACGGGCCGCTGTACACCGCCGAGGACGAAAAGGTCAAGGATTCCAAAACCGGCGCCTGGCGCGACTGGCCCAAAAACTACGGCGGCACCTATTCGTATGAGGAGGTCCCGCTGTATATGGGCCTGGCCCGCTCGCTGAACACCATCGCCGCCCAGATCGGCGACACGGTGGGCGTGGACGCCATGTACAGCTTTGCCCGGAATACGCTGCAGCTGAACTACTTTACCGAGGATGACGCCAACCTGGCGGCTTTGTGCATGGGCAGCCAGGCGCACGGCGCCACCCCGCTGGAAATGGCGGCGGCATTCCAGATCTTCAACAACGGCAAATACACCACCCCGCACTTGTACACCAGGGTGTACGACAGCGACGGCAACCTGGTGCTGGAAGCCGACACCACCAGCTATCAGGCGCTGACCCCGCAGACGGCCACCATCATGAACCGCCTGCTGCACAACGTCACCGCGATCAGCGGCGGCACGGCAGCCCGTCTGGGTGGTCAGGTGGTCGGCCACGACACCATCGGCAAGACCGGTACGGCCAGCGACGAGCGCGATCTGTGGTTCGTGGGCGCTACGTCCTATTATGTTACTTCGGTGTGGTGGGGCTACGACAACCCCAAAGATATGCGCGCCACAGTGGGCAGAAACGCCGCCAAGACCTCTACCTGTGTGGACGCGTGGAAAGCATACAATGCGCTGATCCACGAATCGCTGGAGCCGAAGGCCTGGCCCATGGCCGAAACCGGCGTGGTGATGCGCCCGTACTGCACGGCCAGCGGCCTGCTGGCGTCGGACGCCTGCGTCAGCACTGCGCAGGGCTATTACCGCGAGGACGCGCTGCCCGATGTGTGTGATTACGGCTATTAACTTCCCGATTTGAAAAAGGAAATTTAGGACAATCGCCAAAAATTCATCCGGCCCCTTGCATTGCGGGGGGCCGGATGTTATTATTTCCGTGTCGCAAACATGTGTGTTTGAGAGGTGGACAGAAATGGAGCGTCGTTTTTTGCTGGTGGAGGCTTCGGTGCTGCCGGATGTGTTTTTAAAGGTGTTAAAAGCCAAGGAGCTGCTGGCCAGCGGCGAAGCGCGCAACATTTCGGCGGCGGTGCGCGCGGTGGATCTGTCGCGCAGCGCATTTTATAAATATAAGGACAGTATCTTTGATTCGGAAAATAACCGCGGCACGGCCACGGTCATCGCCACGCTGCGCGATGAGACCGGCGCTTTGCAGGCGCTGCTGGCGGCTATCAGCGCGGCGGGGGCCAGCATCGTCACCATCAATCAGTCCACGCCGGAAAACGGCGCCGCGCAGGTGGCGGTCACCATCCGCACCGATACCATGCAGATGAACGCCGACGAGCTGGTCGAAAAGCTGCGCCGTCAGCGCACCGTGGTGGAAGCGCGCTGCGGGCTCTGAACCGCCATGCCCCGGTATGGGCGCATCCGCTGAAATAAGGGAACATACAGGGCGGGCCGGCAGAAAGGTCTGCCCGCAGGAAAGGCAGGCATACGATATGGCAAAAGTAGCGATCCTGGGATTTGGCAACATCGGCAGCGGCGTGCTGGAGGTTCTGCGCCGCAATGCCGAAAGTGTGGCGCGCCGTGCGGGCCAGCCCGTGGAGGTCAAGTACATTCTGGATGTGCGGGATTTTTCCGCCTCGCCCGATGCAAAGCTGTTTACCAACACCATCGACACCATTCTGGCGGACGATGAGGTGAGCGTGGTGGTCGAGACCATCGGCGGTACCCGGTTTGCCTATCCCTATGTCAGGGCCTGCCTGGAAAGCGGCCGCAGCGTGTGCACCAGCAACAAAGAGCTGGTGGCCCTGCACGGCGCGGAGCTGATCGCGCTGGCCAAGACCCACGGCTGCGCCTTTTTGTTCGAGGCGTCGGTGGGCGGCGGCACGCCGCTGCTGACCCCCATGCACCAGAGCCTGGCCGCCGATGTGATCTGCGAGGTGCAGGGCATCGTGAACGGCACCACCAACTTTATGCTGACCAAAATGGAAAAAGAAGGACTGGACTTTGACGCCGCCCTCCGGCTGGCCCAGCAGCTGGGCTATGCCGAGACCAAGGATCCCGGCGACGATGTGGATGGCCGCGACGCGGCCCGCAAGATCGCCATTCTGGCGTCGCTGGCCAGCGGCCGGCAGGTCTACCCGCAGAACATCCCCACCCGGGGCATCCGCGGCGTAACGCCCGCGGATATGGCCGCTGCCCGTTCGCTGGGCTGCGTCATCAAGCTGATCGCCTGGGCCAGGCGCGGGGCAGACGGCCAGTTCGCCGCCGGTGTGGAGCCGATGCTGGTGTCCTGCGCCAGCCAGCTGGCCAGCTGCGAGGACGTGTACAATGCCATTCTGGTCAAGGGCGAGCTGCTGGGCGATGTGCTGTTCTACGGCAAGGGCGCGGGCAAGCTGCCCACAGCCAGCGCCGTGGTGGCCGATGTGATCGAAGCGCTGAAAAAGGGCGCCCAGGTGCACGATACGCTGTACTGGCGCGCGGAAACGCCCGCCGAGGGCATGCTGGCCGACCCGTCGCCCGCTGCCTGGTATGTGCGGCTGGATGGGCTGGACGCGGCAAAGGCGGCCGCCTGTTACGGCCCGTGCGAGGTACTGGATGGCGCGGCGAACGCCCTGCTGGTGTACAGCGCCACGCCTGCCGCCATGACCGCCGCCGAACAGGCGGTGCAGGCCGCCGGCGGTACGGTGGCTTTGACCCTGAAGCGGCTGACGGCGTAAGGAGGAGGCAAACCATGATCCGAGTTTCCGTACCGGCCACCAGCGCCAACGTGGGCTCCGGCTTCGACGCGGTGGGCCTGGCCGTCAGCCTGTACAACACAGCAGAATTTTACGAGGCGGACGGCCTGGAGATCTCATCCAGCGACGGCACCGTCGTGCCCCCCGGCGTGGGCAATCAGATCTACCGTACGGCCCGGCGGCTGTTCGACGAGGTGGGCAGGCCGGTGCCGGGCATGCGCATCGTGCAGGCAAACCCCATCCCCATGGCCCGCGGGCTGGGGTCCTCGTCGGCCTGCATCGTGGCCGGGCTTCTGGCGGCCAACCGGATGCTGGGCGACCCGCTGGATAAGCAGCAGCTGCTGACACTGGCCACCGCCATCGAGGGCCACCCGGACAACGTGGCCCCTGCCCTGTACGGCGGGCTGACCAGCTGCGTGTTCGAGGGCGGCACCGTGTATTCCGTCAAAAAGGATGTGGACCCTTCGCTGGTGTTCGCGGCCCTGGTGCCGGATTATACCCTGCTGACCAGCGCCGCCCGCGCGGCCCTGCCCAAAACCGTCACCCACAAGCAGGCGGTGTACAATCTCTCCCGCGCGGCGTTTCTGGTGCCCGCTTTCTGCGATGGCCGGCACGACCTGCTGGACGTGGCCACCCAGGACGCGTTGCACCAGAGCTATCGGCTGGCGCTGATGCCCGGCGGCGAGGAGATGTTTGCCGCCGCCCGGCGCTGCGGCGCCCGGGCAGTGTATGTGTCCGGCGCGGGCAGCACCGTGATGGCTGTGGCGGAGCAGAAAACCGCCGCGCATTTCTATGCGGAGCTGCAGCATGAGCTGGACGCCAACGAAGCGCTGCGCGCCTTTACGCTGCTGCGCCTGACGGCCGACAACACCGGCGCCACGGTGGAATAACGCAGGAACGCACAGGCAGCCCTGTGCTTTTCAAACCGGGCTCCATGCCCGGAACCTCGAGAGGAGTGTGAGACTAGGGGAGTGAGAGGACCTTAGTTCGGCGGTTCCTCCGTCAGGGACCGGGATCGGATCTTTAACGTGGCCCGCATCGTGGCCAACACCCACAACCAGGGCAACGATGTGGTGGTGGTGGTGTCCGCCCAGGGCGACACCACCGATGATCTGATCGCCAAGGCGGCGGAGATCACGCACGACGCTTCCAGCCGCGAGATGGACCAGCTGCTGGCCACCGGCGAGCAGATCAGCATTGCGCTGCTGGCCATGGCGCTCAACGCCATTGGCTGCCACGCCATCAGCCTGACGGGCTGGCAGGCCGGCTTCCATACCGACCGGGCCTACACCAAGGCGCGCATCCGCCGCGTGGACACCGAGCGCATCGAATCTGAGCTGGAGCGCAACCGCGTGGTAGTGGTGGCGGGCTTCCAAGGCCTGAACAAGCTGGATGACCTGACCACGCTGGGCCGCGGCGGCAGCGACACCAGCGCCGTGGCCATCGCGGCCGCGCTGCATGCCGACCGCTGCCAGATCTTTACCGATGTGGAGGGCGTTTATACCGCCGACCCGCGCAAGGTGCCCAACGCCCGCAAGCTGGACGAGATCACCTTTGACGAAATGCTGGAGCTGGCTTCGCTGGGCGCGCAGGTGCTGAACAACCGCAGCGTGGAGCTGGCCAAAAAATACAATGTGGAGCTGGAAGTGCTTTCCAGCCTGAACCCGATCCCGGGTACTGTCGTAAAGGAGGTTACGAACGACATGGAGGGTATGCTGATCAAGGGTGTTGCCAAGGACACGGACGTGTCGGTCATTTCGCTGCAGGATGTGCCGGACGTGCCGGGCATGAGCTTCAAGATCTTTGGCCTGCTGGCACAGAAAAACATCAACGTGGACATCATTCTGCAGTCCACCGGCCGCAACGGCAACAAGGACGTGATCTTTACCTGCGCGCAGGGCGACGCCGAGCTGGCCGCCCGCACGCTGCGCGAGCTGGGCCATTACAGCCATGTGCAGGTGGACAACAGCTGCGCCAAGGTCTCCATCGTGGGCGCGGGCATGCAGAGCCACAGCGGCGTGGCGTCCAGCATGTTCGAGGCGCTGTCCAACAACGACATCAACATCAAAATGATCTCCACCAGCGAGATCAAGATCAGCGTCATCATCGAAAAGAAGGACGCCGATCTGGCGGTGCGCGCGATCCACGATATGCTGGTGCACGGCGCGTAAACCGTTGCTGCGGCATCAAAAAACAGGGGCGGCTTTTTCCGGCGTGTGCGGAAAGGGCCGCTTTTGTGTTGTGCAAACCGCAAAAAAGCCCGCTTGTGCAAAAAAATTGGCGCCGCCGGCAAGGTTTACACATACTGCAAAAAGCGGTATAATATTTTAATATGGCGGTGTGCGCACCGCGATCCTGAACAGGAAAGAGGGCTGTGGATGACCGAAAGAGAGATCCCCGTCCGGCCGGCGGCTGACGGGCGGCCCGGGGCTGGCACGCAGCGCCGCGCCCGCGAGGCGCAGCGCCGCCGGCGCAAACGGGCCCGCATGCTGCGGCGCTGCACGCTGCTGGCGGCAGGCGTGTGCCTGGCGGCGGTGCTGGTGATATCCGGCGTGCGGATGGCGGCGGGCTCGGTGCAGGCGGCCGCGGCTTCCGGCAGCAAGACCGCCTACGCCCCGGTGGAATACGATGTGTCCGGGTATGTGTTCAACGCCGGCGACCCGGGTTTGCTGGGGGTCGACGGCAGCCTGCCGCTGGCGGAGGATTACCCGGTGGATACCGCTGAAGCCGACGACGATACCGGCAAATCGCTGCAAAGCGAAGCGGCCGCAGCTTACCGGCAGATGGCCGCCGCGGCCCAAGCCGACGGCGTGGAGCTGATGCTGTGCTCCGGCTACCGGGACTACGCCTACCAGCAGGGCCTGTTTGAAAAGCGCAAGAAAAAGTATCTGGCCCAGGGCCTTTCAGACGAGGAGGCCGACGCCCGCGCCGCCACCATTGTGGCACGCCCGGGCACCAGCGAGCACGCCACGGGGCTGGCGGCGGATATCGTTACGCCCGACTACCAGAACCTGGACACCGGTTTTGCCGATACGCAGGCTTATGCTTGGCTGTGCCGGTACGCGCCGGAATACGGCTTTATCCTGCGCTACCCCCAGGACCGGCAGGCCGCCACGGGCATTGTGTACGAACCGTGGCACTGGCGGTATGTGGGCGTGGAAAACGCCAAGGCCATCACGCAAAGCGGCCTTTCGCTGGAAGAATTTGTCGCCCTGCACCAGCTTGGCGCCTGAGCCGGCGCCGGGCTGAACCTACCGGAATACCCGCCCGGCG
>CAMFSB010000029.1 GCA_945982465.1 uncultured Faecalibacterium sp.
TAGTCCACGCGCTTGCCCAGCAGGTTCTGGCGGAAGCGGCCCTGCTTGCCCTTGAGCATGTCGGACAGGCTCTTCAGCGGGCGGTTGGACGGGCCGGTGACCGGGCGGCCGCGGCGGCCGTTGTCGATCAGCGAGTCCACCGCCTCCTGCAGCATGCGCTTTTAGTTTCGCACTATTTTATCCGGCGCGCCCAGCTCCAGCAGGCGGCGCAGGCGGTTGTTACGGTTGATGACGCGGCGGTACAGATCGTTCAGGTCAGAGGTGGCAAAACGGCCGCCGTCCAGCTGTACCATGGGGCGCAGATCCGGCGGGATGACCGGGATCACATCCATGATCATCCATTCGGGGCGGTTGCCCGAAATGCGGAACGCCTCCACGACCTCCAGCCGCTTGAGGATGCGCACGCGCTTCTGGCCCGAGGATTTTTCCACTTCCTCGTGCAGCTGCTCGCTGAGCTGGTCCAGGTCGATCTCCTTCAGCAGCGTCTGGATGGCCTCGGCGCCCATGGCGGCCTGGAACTCGTCCTCGTAGCGCTCGCGCATCTCGCGGTATTCCTTCTCGGTGAGCAGCTGCTTTTTCTCCAGCGGCGTCAGGCCGGGGTCGGTAACGATATAGCTGGCAAAGTACAGCACCTTTTCCAGCAGGCGGGGGCTGATGTCCAGCATCAGACCGATGCGGCTGGGGATGCCCTTGAAGTACCAGATGTGGCTGACCGGGGCGGCCAGCTCGATGTGGCCCATGCGCTCGCGGCGCACCTTGGCCTTAGTGACCTCGACGCCGCAGCGGTCGCACACTTTGCCCTTGTAGCGGATGCGCTTATACTTGCCGCAGTGGCATTCCCAGTCCTTGGTAGGTCCAAAAATGCGCTCGCAGAACAGGCCGTCGCGCTCCGGCTTCAGGGTGCGGTAATTGATGGTCTCGGGCTTCTTGACCTCGCCGTAGCTCCACGCGCGGATCTGGTCAGGGGAAGCAAGACCGATCTTGATCGAATCGAAAATGGTGTTTTCCATGAAACAAACCCTTCCTTACTGATTAGCGTTCGATGGCAGCGAAATGTGGGAGAAATCAGAAGTCGATCTCATCGCCGGAGCCGGCGTCGCTCTCAAAGCCGGCGGCCGCGCTTTCCTCCGCACCATCAAAGCCCGCGTCGGCGTCCTTAATGGTATAGTCGTTCAGCAGCTCGCTCTCGTTGGTCACCTCTTCCGCCATGGGGATGTCCCGCATGTCGAAGCCGGTCTCCTCCTCGTCGAAGTTCTGGCGCATATCCACCTCGTTGCCTTCCTTATCCTGCACAACGATATCCAGGCCCAGGCTCTGCAGTTCTTTCAGCAGCACGCGGAAGGATTCGGGAATGCCGGGCTGCGGCACAGCCTCGCCCTTGACGATGGCCTCGTAGGTCTTGACGCGGCCCACCACATCGTCGGACTTGACGGTCAGGATCTCCTGCAGGGTGTAGGCGGCGCCGTAGGCTTCCAGCGCCCAGACTTCCATTTCGCCGAAGCGCTGGCCGCCGAACTGGGCCTTGCCGCCCAGCGGCTGCTGGGTGACCAGGCTGTAGGGGCCGGTGGAACGGGCGTGGATCTTATCGTCGACCAGGTGATGCAGCTTAAGGTAGTACATATAGCCGACGGTGACAGGGTTATCGAACTTTTCGCCGGTGCGGCCGTCGTACACGGTGGTGCGGCCGTCGCGGCCCAGCTCGATCTTGGAGAAGTCGATGATGTGGCCCTGCTCACCCATCAGCTTGGGCAGCTTGGTGGGGTACTCGGGCGCGTTTTCGCTGTGCCAGTTTTCGCGGGCCGAATCGAACGCGTCGCCGATGTCGTTTTCACGGGCGGAGTCAAACACCGGGGTCATGACCTTCATGCCGCAGGCCTTGGCCGCATAGCCCAGGTTCACTTCCAGCACCTGGCCGATGTTCATACGGGAGGGCACGCCCAGCGGGTTCAGCACGATATCCAGCGGGGTGCCGTCGGGCAGATAGGGCATATCCTCCTGCGGCAGAATGCGGGACACAACGCCCTTGTTGCCGTGGCGGCCAGCCATCTTGTCGCCCACGCTGATCTTGCGCTTCTGGGCGATATAGCAGCGCACCACCTGGCGCACACCGGGCTGCAGCTCGTCGCTGTTTTCGGGGGTGAACACCTTAACGTCCACAATGATGCCGTACTCGCCGTGGGGCACGCGCAGCGAGGTATCGCGCACTTCGCGGGCCTTTTCGCCAAAGATGGCGCGCAGCAGGCGCTCTTCCGCGGTCAGCTCGGTCTCGCCCTTGGGGGTGACCTTGCCCACCAGAATGTCGCCGCTAGTGACCTCGGCGCCCACGCGGATGATGCCGCGTTCGTCCAGATCCTTCAGTGCGTCCTCCGACACGTTGGGAATGTCGCGGGTGATCTCTTCGGGGCCGAGCTTGGTCTCGCGGGCCTCGGTCTCGTACTCCTCAATGTGGATGGAGGTGTACACGTCCTCGCGCACCAGCTTTTCGTTCAGCAGAACGGCGTCCTCGTAGTTGTAGCCCTCCCAGGTCATAAAGCCGATCAGGGCGTTTTTGCCCAGGGAGATCTCGCCGTTGCGCATGGCCGGGCCGTCGCCCAGCACCTGGCCGGCAGCAACCGTTTCGCCCACCGTGACGATGGGGCGCTGGTTGATGCAGGTGCCGGCATTGGAACGGGCGAACTTGACCAGCTCGTACTCATCCACGGCGCCCTGCTCGTTGCGCACCTTGATGCGGTCGGCGTCAACATATTCGACCACACCGGCGTTTTTGGCCAGCACGGCCACGCCGGAGTCGGTGGCGGCCTTGTATTCCATGCCGGTGGCGACCAGCGGCTGCTGGGTCACCATCAGCGGCACGGCCTGGCGCTGCATGTTCGAGCCCATCAGGGCGCGGTTGCAGTCATCGTTTTCCAGGAAGGGGATCATGGCGGTCGCTACCGAAACCATCATCCGGGGCGAAACGTCCATATAATCGACCTTGTCCACGTCGATTTCCAGGATCTCGTCGCGGCGGCGGGCCGAAACGCGCTGGCGCACGAAGTGCTTGCCCTCGTCCAGCGGCTCGTTGGCCTGGGCCACCACGTATTCGTCCTCCACGTCGGCGGTCATATACTCGACCTCGTCGGTGACCACCTGATCGATCAGGCGGCCGTTTTCGTCGTAGGTCTTTTTCACCTTGCGGTAGGGCGCTTCCACAAAGCCGTACTCGTTGATCTTGGCGTAAGAGGCCAGATACGAGATCAGGCCGATGTTGGGGCCTTCGGGGGTCTCAATGGGGCACATGCGGCCGTAGTGGCTGTAGTGCACGTCGCGAACCTCGAAACCGGCGCGGTCGCGGGACAGGCCGCCGGGGCCCAGGGCCGACAGGCGGCGCTTGTGGGTCAGCTCGGCCAGCGGGTTGTTCTGATCCATGAACTGGCTCAGCGGCGAAGAACCGAAGAACTCCTTGATGGCGGCCACCACCGGGCGGATATTGATCAGCGCCTGCGGGGTGATGACGCTCTGATCCTGGCTCTGCAGGGTCATGCGCTCGCGGATGACGCGCTCCATGCGGGAGAAGCCGATGCGGAACTGGTTTTGCAGCAGCTCGCCCACGCTGCGGATGCGGCGATTGCCCAGATGGTCGATGTCATCGGTGTTGCCCACGCCGTGGCCCAGGCCGTTCAGGTAGTTGATGGAGGCGAAGATGTCGTCCACCGTGACCGTGCGGCCGATGAGCTGGTCGTGGTTTTTCACCAGCAGCTCCTTCTGCTGCTCGGGGTCGCTGGTAGCGTCCAGGATCTTGCGCAGCTCGGCAAAGCTGACGCGCTCGTTGATGCCGTACTCCTTTACGTTAAAGGAGAAGAACGGCTGGGCTTCGACACAGCCGTTGGTGATGACCTTGACGTTTTTGCCGTCGATGGACAGCACCACCACGTTCACGCCGGCGGCGTCGGCCTGCTCGGCCAGGGCGCGGGTGATCCGGGCGCCGGCTTCGATCAGGATCTCGCCGGTCAGGGGGTCCACCACATCCTGCGCGGCGGTAAAGCCGGTGATGCGGCGGGCCAGCGCCAGCTTTTTGTTCATCTTATAGCGGCCGAAGCGCGACAGATCGTACCGGCGCGGGTCGAAGAACAGCATGTTGATCTGGCTGGTGGCGGATTCCACCGTGGGCGGCTCGCCCGGGCGCAGCTTGCGATACACCTCCAGCAGGCCTTCGGCCTGGTTTTTGGTGGTATCCTTTTCCAGCGTGGCCAGGATGCGCTCATCCTCGCCGAAATACTCCAGGATCTGCTCGTTGGTGGAAAGGCCCAGCGCACGGCACAGCACGGTGACCGGCAGCTTGCGGTTTTTATCGATGCGCACGCTGAACACGTCGGCGGCGTCGGTCTCGTATTCCAGCCAGGCGCCGCGGTTGGGGTTCATGGTGGCGCTGAACAGGCTGGTGCCGGTCTTGTCCTTGGTCTCGACGTAGAACACGCCGGGCGAACGCACCAGCTGGCTGACGATGACGCGCTCGGCGCCGTTGATGACAAAGGTACCGGAATCAGTCATCAGGGGGAAATCGCCCATGAAGATCTCCTGATCCTTGACCTCGCCGGTCTCCTTGTTCAGCAGGCGGGCGGTAACGCGCAGCGGGGCCGCGTAGGTCACATCGCGCTCCTTGCACTCCTTGATGCTGTACTTGGGCTCGCTGTCGAGGCGGAAATCCACAAAGCTCAGCGCCAGATTGCCGGTGTAGTCCTCGATGGTGCCGATGTCATGGAAAACCTCTTTCAGGCCCTCGTCCAGAAACCACTGATATGAGTTTTTCTGCACCTCGATCAGGTTTGGCATGCCGATGACTTCGTCGATGTGAGAGAAGCTCATGCGCTCGGTTTTGCCGAGCTTTACGGGCTTGACTTTCATCATAAAATCAACCACTCCTTACTTTTCTATTCTGCGGAATTACGGTAAAAAGCGCGAAATCGCCACGTAGAACAGGCTGGGCGCGCCGGGCGGGAGATCGGTTCGTCATTTTTAACAAACTTTGCGTTTTCGGCTTGGCAGCCCAAACCCGCAAAACTCCATTTTTGGCGCACTTGGCCATTTTGTGATACTGTTTTAGTATAATTGCAGAAAACCGTTCTGTCAAGCGGTTTTCTGCCTCTTGACAGAATTTTTTTGCAGCGCAGCGCACCCGGGCATTTCAAAAAAGAAACGCCCGGGTGTGTGTAAGTTTGTTTCGGTTTCGGGGTTGATTTTTTGTTTTCCCGCGCTAAAATGCGCCGGTTTTTCGTCAAAATGGCAACACGGCGGCGCGGCTTTATTCATCCAGATAATCCCGCAGCCGCTTGGAACGGCTGGGGTGGCGCAGCTTGCGCAGCGCCTTGGCCTCGATCTGGCGGATGCGCTCGCGGGTCACGTTGAACTCCCGGCCCACCTCTTCCAGCGTGCGGGCGCGGCCGTCCTCCAGGCCGAAGCGCAGTTCCAGCACCTTTTCCTCGCGAGGGGTCAGGCTTTTGAGCACGCTTTCCAGCTCGCGGCGCAGCAGCTGCCGGCCCGCTTCGTCCGCGGGCGCCCGGGCCGTGTCGTCGCCGATAAAGTCCTCCAGATGGGTGTCCTCTTCCTCGCCCACCGGTGTTTCCAGGCTGACCGGCTCCTGCGAAAGGTTGAGCAGCTCGCGCACCCGTTCCGGCGACAGGTCCAGCCGGACGGCGATCTCCTCGGCGGTCGGCTCCCGGCCGGTCTGGTGCAGCAGCTCGGCGCTGGTCTTTTTGACACGGTTGATGGTTTCGACCAGATGCACCGGGATGCGGATGGTGCGGCCCTGGTCGGCAATCGCGCGGGTGATGGCCTGCCGGATCCACCAGGTGGCATAAGTGGAAAACTTAAAGCCCCGGTCCGGCTCGAACTTGTCCACCGCTTTGATCAGGCCTAGGTTCCCCTCCTGGATCAAATCGAGGAACTGCAGCCCCCGGCCGGCGTACCGCTTGGCGATGGACACCACCAGCCGCAGGTTCGCCTCCGAAAGCTGCTGCTTGGCCTGTTCATCGCCGGCGCGGGCGCGGGCGGCCAGAGCGGCTTCCTGCTCGGCAGAGAGCAGCGGCACCCGGCCGATCTCTTTCAGGTACGCCTTGACCGGGTCGTCGATGGCCACGCCCTCGGCCGAAAGCTCGGTTTCCAGCCGTCCGATCCCCTCTTCGTTCAGCTCGGCCACGGCTGGTTCGTCCTCCGTCACCGTCACGCCGGCTTGTTCCAGCCGGGCGTACAGCCCATCCAGTGCGGCCAGGTCACAGTCGTATTCATCCATCGTCTGGCTGATCTGCTCCGCCGTCAGCGTGCCGGTGCGGCGCGCTCTGCGCAGCAGGGCAGCCAGTGCAGGCTCCACACCGGCCGGCTGCGGCGCAGTCTGGCCCGGCTGCAGCCCGCCCACAGGCAGGCTGCGCCGGACCGTGGTTTTGTTTGTTTGCTCCATTTTCTGTTCCTCCGCCGGGCGGCAGGCGGCCGGGCAGCGCCGGCCTGTACCGCTGCATAGTTTTGCCGCAGCCGGGAAGGCGCCCTTGCCAAGGCGAAAAGCTCAACCGCCATCGCGGGGTGTGCCCTGCTTGCGGTCCTTCAGCGACTGCAGATACCGCGCCAGCTCCTCGTCCGTCATTTTGTTGGCGGAACTGCTTTTGGGAGTGCTCTGCGCGATCCGATCCAGATACAGTTGTACATCCTTTTCCGTGGGGTTCACTTCACTGTACTGCGCGGCCAGGCGGCTCAGTTCGGTCAGGGTATTTTCCGGCACCAGCGCGCCCACATTGGCCAGCGTGACCGCCGCGCCCTCCCGCTGACAGCGGAAGATGGCCTCCGCAGCCTGGCGCATGTCGGGCAGAATGAGGGCGGCTGGGTCCAGCCGCTGCATGGCCAGCGGCACGAACGACGGCTCGCGCAGCATGGCCGCCACCAGCATCTGCTCGGCCGAAGCCACCGCCAGTGCTTTCTGCCCGCCGGCCTGGTACGGCACCCGGATGGTGTCGGCAGGGCCGGAGTGCAGCAGCTGCTTTTGCTTTTCGGCACGGCGGCGGTAGCTGCTCTTTTTTACTTCCTCCTCCAGCTGGGCCATGATGGCCGTTTTGGAAATATTGGTCTCCTCGGCCAGGCGACCCGCGTACACCTCGCGCTCGGTGGGGCTGTTGCGGTCGGCCAGCAGGCGTACCACCTCGCGGACATAGTCCAACCGGTCTTTATCCTGGACCAGATCGTACTTTTTACGCACCTGCCCGATGCGGAATTCCAGCGCGTTGCCCGTGCCGTCCAGCAGGGCGCGGAAGCGCTCGGCCCCGTACTTTTTGATGTATTCGTCCGGGTCCTTGGCACCGGGGATCTGCAGCACGCTGACCTTGACCGGGCTGTCGCGGAATAATTCCAGCGAACGGGCGGTCGCTTTCTGGCCGGCCTCGTCGGAATCGTAGCTGAGTACCACTTCGTCGGCATATTCGCTGATCAGGCGCACCTGATCCGGCGTCAGCGCCGTGCCGCAGGCGCACACCGCCGTGTCGATGCCGGCCTGCTGCATGCTGATCACATCCATGTAGCCCTCGCACAGCACATAGCGGCGCGATGTGCTTTTTTTGGCGAGCTGCAAAGCGAACACCGTCTTGGATTTTTTGTACACCAGCGTTTCGGGGCTGTTGATATACTTGGGCTTGGAATCGTCCAGCACGCGGCCGCCGAACGCGATGATGTTGCCGCGCAGGTCAAAGATCGGCGTCATGACACGGCGGTGGAAAATGTTGTACAGGTTCCCCTTTTCGCTGCGCTTGACCAGGCCGCTTTCCAGCAGTTCAGCATCGGTGTAGCCCTTGTCCTTGAGGTGCTGGTAGGTGGAGCGGAAGTCATCGGGCGCATAGCCCAGGCCGAACCGCACGATGGTCTTGTCATCCAGCCCGCGGCGGCGCCAGTAGGCCCTGGCCTGCTTGGCTTCCTCCGTGGAGGAGTTCAGGCAGGCGTAAAACCAGCGGGCAGCGTCCTTGTTGATGGCCAGCACCCGGCTGCGCATGCGGCCCCCGCGGTCGTCCTCCTCCGGCTCGGGCCTGCCTGCGCGGCCCGCCAGCCGCGTGACAGCGTCCTCATAGTCAATGTTGTTGATCTTTTTGATAAAGGTGATCACATCGCCGCCGGCCCCGCAGCCAAAGCAGTAAAAGCTCTGGGTTTCGGGATAGACGTAAAACGAGGGGGTCTTTTCGCTGTGGAATGGGCACAGCCCGCCGTACAGCCGGCCCTTGCGCTTGAGCTGGACGTAATTGCCGACCACGTCGGCGATTTCGTTGCGGCGCACGACTTCTTCGATATATTCATGTGGGATCATTGCTTTTACATCCTCGATTCATCACAGCACATGCCACTTGCGCGGCACAAAAAGCTCCTCAAAGGTATGGATGGCAAACTCGTCGCTCATGCCGCTGATATAGTCGGTCGCCGCCCGGTCTGTGCCCTCGCGGTACGCCAACTGCAAATAGAAATTCGTCATCCGGTCCGGCTGTGTGATAAAGGTCTCGTACAGCTCGGCGACCACCTTCTCCACTTTTTGTTCTTCGGCCTTGGCCACCTTGTCCACATACACGGTGGCGTACATGAAGTCGCGCAGGTTCAAAAACGCGGCGTCCTCCTCGGGGCCGACCCGGATGTCTTTGCCCTCGCTGTGCTGCACGATGCTGCGGATCATGGTGGTGATGCGCTGGGACTTGGTATGCCCCAGCACGGCCACCGCCGCCCGCGGCAAGGCCGCTTCGCTGAGCACCCCGGCGCGGATGGCGTCTTCAATATCGTGGTTCACATAGGCGATCTGGTCGGCGTAGCGCACCACCCGGCCCTCGGGCGTGGCGGCCCAGGTGCCCTTGGTATGGGTGATGATGCCGTTGCGCACCTCCCAGGTCAGGTTCAGCCCCGCGCCGTTTTTTTCCAGATGATCCACCACACGCAGGCTCTGCCGGTAATGGGTAAAGCCGCCGGGGGTCAGCTTGTTCAACGCACGCTCGCCCGCGTGGCCGAACGGCGTGTGGCCCAGATCATGCGCCAGCGCAATGGCCTCGGTCAGGTCCTCGTTCAGCCGCAGGGCGCGGGCAATGGTGCGGGCGATCTGGGCCACCTCCAGCGTATGGGTCAGCCGGGTGCGGTACAGATCCCCCTCCGGTGACAAAAACACCTGCGTTTTCTGCTTCAGCCGCCGGAACGCCTTGCAATGGATCACGCGGTCGCGGTCGCGCTGGAACACCGGGCGCAGCTCGTCCTGCGGTTCGGCGCGCACACGGCCGCGGGTCTGCGCGCTGAGGGTGGCCGCCGGCGACAGGGTCAGCCGTTCGATCTCTTCGGTGCGTTCCCGCACGGTCATAAAGCAAAACCTCGCTTTCCGAATTATAGTGTATCCGCTTTGTCAAAGGGGGAAACATTCAGGCGAAGCGCCCAAAAAAGTTTTTGCGCTTTTTCGGCACCATCCGCCGGCCCCTGCCCTGCTCCGGGCGCAGGCTGCGCGGCGCTCAGAACGGGGCGTAAAAGGGCTGCGACACCGCAATGGCCGCCGTGCCGCGGGTAAGCTCGGTAAGCTGGGCGAGCAGCGGCGGCTGGGTGCCCTCCGGCATTGTCCATTCCAGGAACACCCGGTCGGTGAACTGGGGTGGGCTCTGCCTGCCCCCGGCCGCGTCGATCAGCAGGCTGGCACGCTCATACAGGGCGTAGTCCACCGTGACCGAAAGCCGCACCACACTGCGCACGGTGACGATCTGCGCGGCTTTCAGCGCATCGGCGGTGGCCGTGGTATAGGCGCGCACCAGCCCGCCCGTGCCCAGCAGTACGCCGCCGAAATAGCGGGTCACCACCGCGATCACATCCACCAGCCCGCTGTGCTGCAGCACCTCCAGCACCGGCGTGCCGGCCGTTTTGGCCGGTTCGCCATCGTCGGAATAGCGCTCGCGGCTGCCCTGGCGCAGCCGGTAGGCGTACACGTTGTGCCGCGCCGTGCGGTTGGCCGCGCGCACGCTCTCCAAAAAATCCAGGGCGGCCTGCTCGGTATCGGCAAAGGCCACCTGGGCGATAAAACGGCTTTTCTTTTCCTCGTATTCGGCGCTCGCCACGCCGGCGACGGTGCGGTAATCTTCCACGGCAGCCTCCTGTTTTGTGCCCGACGCCGGGGCGGCAGGCCGGCGCTTTTTCCGGCCGCCGGCCGTTTTTCTGCGGGCATCGGGATATACATGACCAGTATAGCACAAAAGCCGCGCAATAGGAAATTCCATGCGGCGATTTCTTTTGCGCCGGCAGCACAAAAAAGCGCCGCCCCCAAAGGGACGGCGCGAAACGCACAAACAAACTTACTTCGTGCGGCCGAAACGGCGGTTGAAACGATCAACACGTCCGCCGGAGTCAACCAGCTTCTGCTTGCCCGTGTAGAACGGATGGCACTTGGAGCAAACTTCAACATGGATCTCGGGCTTGGTGGAACGGGTCTGGATCACATTGCCGCACGCGCAGGTGATGGTGCAGTCAACGTACTTCGGATGGATCCCCTGCTTCATTTCTTTTCACCTCATTTCTGGTTCTGACTAAAAGGGGCCATATTTTCATGTATGCGCCCATCACAACCTTCAATATCGGCTACCCCCTCGAGCGGCCTTGGAAACGATTGCTGTACTATTTTATCACGTTTTGAACAAAATGCAAGAGGGAAATTCGGCAAAAAGCGCTGTTTCGCGTTTTCCGGCCGTATTTATTGCGGCCGGCGGCGACCGGCAAGCATCCAATATTTCGTGATCCTCTCCCTTTTTTCCGCCAGCACCCTGTAAAATGCAGACCGCCCCGGCGCCGCATTGGCGCCGGGGCGGTTTTCAGTTGATCCAGTGTTCCGGCCTGTTCCGGCCGGAAAGCAGGCGCCGCAGCTTACTGCGCAGCCTTGATGGCGGCGTTCAGCATGCTGTCGATGCCGACAGTGCAGCTGGCAGCCAGGTCAGCGTCCGAGCCGTCGGTGGGGATAGCAGCGATCTCGCTGGCGTCCTTGCCCACCAGGTAGGCGCAGAAGCCCTCGCTCTGCTCATACCACTCCTTGCCAATGCCGGACGCCTTACGCATGCCGTAGTCATCG
>CAMFSB010000030.1 GCA_945982465.1 uncultured Faecalibacterium sp.
GCGCTGCGATTTTGAATCGCCGCTGCCGCGGCGCGCCCTTTTCTGTGGGCGCAAAATCGCTTTGCTTGCACGCCCTCCATAGGAAACCCCCGCCCCTTGGCGGGGGCCTCCCTGGCCAGATCAAGTCGAGCGTCATCCGCGAAAGTCGTGCCGTCGAATACGCAAAGTAAACTCCCGTCCGGGCGTGCCGCGCGCTGCGATTTTGAATCGCCGCTGCCGCGGCGCGCCCTTTTCTGTGGGCGCAAATGTGTTTTGCGGCAATGGTGCGCCGCCCGCAGCCGCCGGCCTGCCAAAAGATGACCGGCATTTTTGTTGCTTTTTTCACCAAAAAAGAATTGTTTTAAAGCCTTTTTTCCGGTACAATAAACACACGACACAAAAGCCGCCGTCGCGGCGGCAACAGGAGGAGTGTGTTTTTATGCAGATGAATATGGTCAAGCTACCCACGCAGGACGGCCGTGTGTTCCTGCGCATCGCCAAGGGGCATTTTGCCACCAGCCACAGCCATATCAATTACTACATCGATGTAACCACCCAAAAAGCCCGCCTGTCCGAGGCGAAAGCCGTCGCGCAGGAGCTGGTGTCTCATTACCGCAGCAACACCATCGTGGACGCCGTGCTTTGCCTGGACGGCACGCAGGTGATCGGCACCTGCCTTGCCAACGAGCTGACCAAGGACGGCTATATCAACATGAACGCCCACCAGACCATCTATGTGGTCACGCCGGAGTACACCACCGGCAGCCAGATCCTGTTCCGCGACAATGTGGCCCCCATGGTCACCGGCAAACATGTGCTGATCCTGGCCGCGTCCATCACCACCGGCTACACCGTCAAATCCGCCATCGAAGCGGTGCAGTATTACGGCGGCAGCGTGGCGGGGCTTTCGGCCATTTTCGCCACGGTGGATCAGTGCCAGGGCTACCCGGTCACTTCTATTTTTGACCCCAAGTTCCTGCCCGATTACGCCAGCTACGATTCGCACGAGTGCCCCTACTGCAAAGCGGGCCAGCGGATCGACGCGCTGGTGAACAGCTTCGGCTATTCCGCACTGTCCCCCCGGCATTTTCCCCCCCGGCCCCTTGCCCGGCCAACCCCCGGCCCCCCGTTTTGCAAACAGGCTGCCGGGGCTATTTATGCGGCTCGCGCCGCGGGCGGGGCTGTCACACCGGCCCGTTCTGCCAGGCGGCGCACAGGCGCTTACACCGGGCCGTCCCCGTTTTTGAGCCGGTCGTTCATTTTGCGGATCCGGTACTTCCACGCAGCGTACTGGATCAGCCAGACCACCGCAAAGATCCCCGCAAAGATCCCCACATAGGCCAGCACCCCGCTGACAGTATGCTCCATCCAGTTTGTGACATAGGCGATGGGCAGCATGAGCACGCAGGCCGCGGCAAAGTAGACGCCGCTTTGCTTAGCAAGGCTCCAGCAGTCCATTTCCCAGATGACCGAGGCCAGCGCAAATCCGGCGCCCATCACGCCGCAGAGCGCCGTCTGCACCACGACCGCGTTCAGCTCGCTGCCCATTGCCTCGGTCAGCTGCGGCGTTACCGGGTAAAACGAGCCGTCCCCTATCCATGCCGAGATCCCGATCGAGATCGCAAAGCCCAGGGCGACGCCCAGCGGGAAGCCCAAAAGCCCCCTGCGGATCCATTCCTTTTTCATTGTATCACCTCATATCCCTAAGATCTGCTTGATTCTGGCCACATACCGCCTGGAAACATAGGTGACCGTGCCGTCCGCAAGCCGGACGCAGATCGTGCCCGCCAGGCTCAGGTCAAACTCCTTCACCTTTTTCAGGTTGACGATCTCCGCGTTGGAGATGCGCACAAAGGTCTGCCGGTCCAGCCGCTGTTCCAGCTCGTACAGCCGCAGCCGCAGCTGGTACGCGCCGCGCTCCGTTTGGGCAAGCACCTTGCCGCCGGAGGTGTAGACCCGCAGCAGGCTGTCCGGTTCCAGCAGCTCCACCGTGCCGTCCCGGAAGCCCGCGACCGCTTTGGGCTGCTGTGCCGAGAGCCTTTTTACGATCTCGCCCACCTCGTCGGTCATTTTGTCCGTGCGGATGATGATCTTTGGTTCCTGGCAGCGTTCGTCGATCTCGATCTCGATTTGCATCTGCTCCTCACCTCCCTGCTGTGCTCCCAGTATAGCGGCGTGCGCCGCCCGTTTCCACCGTTTTGCGGCAGGCGGCACTTTTGCGCACATACATGGTCGTTTTACGGCTTTGCCGCACAGAATAACGCCCGGAAAAGCCTCTCGGCCCTCCGGGCGTTTTTCCGTTTCCGTTCCGCGCAGCGCGTTACCGTTTTGGGCCGGGCTCCTCCGGCCGGAACAGGCTGCCCCTTTTTGGCCGCGCGGTCAGCCTTACAGCGGGCAGGGCGCAAAGCCCCGGGCCGTCAGCACCAGCACCCGGTCAAACCCGGCGGCCTTGGCGCAGGCGGCGGCCTTGTCAAAATCAAAGGTCAGCGCGTCGGCGGTATGGGCGTCGGCGGTGATGACCACCTCCCCGCCCAGCGCGCGCCATTGGCGCAGCAGCGGCGGCGCGGGATAGTATTCGCTGCCGTAGCCCCGGTACACGCCACCGGTGTTGATCTCCAGCACGCAGCCCGCCGCTTTGGCGGCGGCCAGGGCCGCTTCGGCGGCGGCGCGGCAGCGGGGCGAGGCCTCGTTAAAATAGCGGCCGCCCCGGTTCAGCTTTTTGACCAGATCAAAATGCCCCAGAATGTGCGGGCGCAGCCGGCGGGCTGTCTGCTCCACGTTGCGGTAATACTGCTCGGCCAGGGCTTCGCCGTCGCCGCCAAACTCCTCCCGGATGCAGCGCTCAAACTCCTCCGGGGCGCCGTCCACGGCGTAAAACGCACCGTTTTTGCCCCGGATGTAATGCGCGCTGCCGATGACCTAATCAAAAACCGGCGGCTCGCCCGCGGCGCTCTGCCCGGCGGCTTTTTCCGTCGCGGCCAGCGCCGCCGGCACCGCCTGTGGCACGCCGGGGGCGGCGGTGCTGTACAGGTCCCATTCCACGCCGCACAGGATCTCCAGCCGGCCCGCATATTCCCGGCGCAACGCCAGCGCTTCGCGCCGGTATGCTGCCGTGGCCGGGCCGCTCATGCAGTAAGGCGGGTCAAAGCTGACATATCCGTGGCCTGAAAAGCCCAGCGTGCGCACGCCCGCGGCCAGGGCGGCTTCGGCCATGCGGCGCATCGGCTCCCTGCCGTCGCAGTAGGCCGTGTGGCAGTGCACCGTGGAGGTACGGTACAGCGGCAGCGGCCCGCCGGTCTGCGCCGCCCTCACTGCATGCGCTCCTGCTTTACCTTGTGGTCGATCACGTGGCGCTTTTCCAGCTCGCGGGTGATGTCCTCCACCGAGATGCCCAGCTCCACCATCAGTACCAGCACATGATAGGCCAGGTCGCTGATCTCGTAGATCGTTTCCTCTTTATCCTCTTTTTCACTGGCAATGATGACCTCGGTGCACTCCTCGCCCACCTTTTTCAGGATCTTTTCCTTGCCTTTGCGGAACAGATAGGTGGTGTAGCTGCCCTCCTGCGGGGCCAGCTTGCGCCCCTCGATCAGCTGGTACAGCGCCTCCCAGCTGAACTGCTTGAGCTCCTCGCTCACATACACCGGCTGGAAAAAGCAGCTTTCGGCCCCGGTATGGCAGGCCGGCCCGCTTTTGACCACCTCCACCACCAAAGCGTCGGCGTCGCAGTCGGCCGTGATGGACACCACCCGCTGCACGTTGCCCGAGGTTTCGCCCTTGCGCCAGATCTCCTGCCGGCTGCGGCTCCAGAATACGGTGCGGCCCTCGGCAATGGTCAGCGCCAGGGTCTCGGCGTTCATATACGCCAGCGTCAGCACCTGCTTTGAGTAATGATCCTGCACAATGGCCGGGATCAGGCCGTTTTCGTCAAATTTCAGGGTCGGTTTGTTTTCCATCGTTGTCTTACGCTCCTTTTCTCACACCCGCATCTCCACGCCGTTGGCGCGCAGATACCGTTTCAGATCGCCGATCTCCAGCAGCCCGGTATGGAAGATGCCCGCGGCCAGCCCGGCGTCGATGCCCTTGTGGCCGAACAGCTCCAGAAAATCCTCTTTTCTGCCCGCCCCGCCCGAGGCAATGATGGGCACGCTGACCCGTGCGGCCACTGCGTCCAGCAGTTCCAGATCAAAGCCGCCGCGCACGCCGTCGGTGTCAATGCTGTTCAGGCAGATCTCGCCCGCGCCGTGCTCTACGCACCAGCCGATCCATTCCAGCGCGTCGCGGCCGGTATCCTCGCGCCCGCCCTTGGCAAACACGCGGAACTGCCCGTCCACCCGCTTCACATCGGCCGAAAGCACCACGCACTGGCTGCCGTATTTCTGCGCCGCCGCTTCGATCAGGCCGGGGTCGCGCAGCGCGCCCGAGTTGACCGAGACCTTGTCGGCCCCGCATTTCAGCACCCGGTCAAAATCCTCCAGTGTGTTGATGCCGCCGCCCACCGTCAGCGGGATAAAGATCTCGCCGGCCACCCGGGTCAGGATATCGGTAAACAGCGCGCGGCCCTCAAAACTGGCGGTGATGTCGTAAAACACCAGCTCGTCGGCCCCGGCGGCGTTGTACCGGCGGGCCATTTCCACCGGGTCGGCCACATCCTTTACGCCCTCAAAATTCACGCCCTTGACCACGCGCCCATTGCGCACGTCCAGGCAGGGAATAATCCGTTTTGTGATCATCGTTTACCTCTGTACCATTTGAATCGCTTGTTGCAGCTCGATGGCGCCGGTGTACAGGCTTTTGCCTAAAATGGCCGCCGCCGTGCCCATGGCTTCCAGCTCGGCCAGCTCCTCCAGGCGGGAGATACCGCCGCTGGCGGTCACGGCAAGGCCCGGCACCTCGCGGGCCAGCCGTCGGTACAGCGGCAGGTTGGTGCCCTGCATGGCGCCGTCACGGGCAATATCGGTGTAGATGACCGCCGCACAGCCCACGTCCCGCAGGCGCTTACAGAACTCCACCCCATCCAGCGCGCTGGTCTGCTCCCAGCCAGCAACGGCCACCTTGCCGTCCCGCGCGTCCACCCCGACGGCAATGGCCTCGCCGTAGCGCCGGATCACGCGGCAGGTAAAGTCAAAATCCCGCACGGCAATGGTACCCAGGATGCACCGGCCCACCCCCAGCGAGAGATACTTTTCAATGCGCGCTTCGTCCCGGATGCCGCCGCCCACCTCGATGAACAGCCCGCCCTGCTGTGCCAGCGCGGCGATGGTTTCAAAGTTTGCCAGGGTGCCGTCCCGCGCGCCGTCCAGATCCACCACATGCAGGTATTTTGCACCCGCGCCGATGAACTGCCGCGCCTGGGCACAGGGGTCGTCGCCATAGACGGTCATGCGGCTGTAATCGCCCTGGGTCAGGCGCACCACACGCCCGCCGCGCAGATCAATAGCAGGAAAGATGTTCATGGTCGGTTCTCCTTTGGCGGGGCGGCGCGGGGCGCAGCCGGATTTGCGGGGTCTGCCCGCGCGGGGACTCCCGCGCGGCGCTTTGCACGCAATGGCCGCACTCTGTGCGCGGCCTGGCCGTATTACAGCTCGGCAAAGGCCTTTAAGATGCGCAGGCCGGTATCGCCGGATTTTTCCGGGTGGAACTGGGTGCCATACACCCTGCCGGCGCGCACCACGCCCGTGACCGGGATGGAATACTCGCTGACAGCCAGCGTGCTTTCGGCGCAGAACTTGCCGTAAAAGCTGTGCACATAGTACACATACTCGCCGTTCTGGATGTAGCGGAACAGCGGGTCGTCCCGCACGATCTGCAAAGCGTTCCAGCCGATCTGCGGCACCTTGAGCGCCGGGTCGGCCAAGTCGGGGGCCAGCGGGCACACCTCGCCTTTTACAAAGCCCAGGCCCTGGTGCTCGCCGAACTCCCGGCTTTTTTCAAACAGCAGCTGCATGCCCAGGCAGATGCCCAGCAGCGGCTTTTGCCGCGCCTGCTCTTTGAGCACAGGCACAAGGCCCGTGGCCTCCAGCTTCTGCATCGCGTCGCCAAAGGCGCCCACCCCCGGCAGGATCAGCCGGTCGGCGGCGCGCAGCGCAGCGGCGTCGGCGGTGACGCAGGCATCCAGCCCCAGCGACTGCAGGCTGGAGCGCAGGCTGAACAGGTTGCCCACGCCGTAATCCACGATCCCGATCATACCAGCAGCCCCTTTGTGGAAGGAATTTCGTCGGCGTAGGCTTCGTCTACCCGCACGGCGGCGGCCAGCGCCCTGGCCATGCCCTTGAAGCAGGCCTCCAGAATATGGTGGCTGTTGTCGCCCGCCAGCTGCACAAAGTGCAGCGTGCACGGCACGCTGCGGGCAAAGCCGTACCAGAACTCTTTGGCGCATTCCACGTCAAAATCGCCCACCTTTTCGGTGGGGCAATGCACCTGCCAGCCCAGCGTGCACCGGCCCGAAAGATCGGCCGCGCACAGCACCAGCGCTTCGTCCATGGGCAAAAGGAAATTGCCGTACCGGCAGATGCCGCGCATGTCGCCCAGCGCTTTGGCCATTGCCTGCCCCAGCGTGATGCCCAAGTCCTCGGCGGTGTGGTGGTAATCCACCTCGGTGTCGCCGGCGGCGGTAATGGTCAGATCGAACCGGCCGTGCCGGGCAAACAGCTCCAGCATGTGGTTCAAAAAGCCGCAGCCGGTATCCACCAGATAGCGGCCGGTGCCGTCCAGATTCAGCGTCAGGGTGATCTGAGTCTCGGCGGTGTTGCGTTCCACAGTCACATCACGCATGGTCGGGTCCCTCCTCGGCAAAAATCGCTTCCAGCGTTTCGATCAGTTTGCTCATCTGCTCGGGCGTGCCGATGGTGATGCGCAGCCAGTCGGCAATGCGCGGGGCGTCAAAGTGGCGCACCAGCACGCCCCGCTCCCGCAGCGCCCGGTACAGCCGCCCGCCCTCCATGCGCGGGGTGCGGGCAAACACAAAGTTGGCGCGGCTTTCAGTCAGGGCAAAGCCCAGCTCTTTCAGGCGGCGCGCCGTCCATTCGCGGGTGCCCGCCACGGCGGCACAGCTGCGGCGGAAGTATTCCTCATCCCGCAAGGCGGCCGCCCCGGCCAGCAAGGTCAGGCGGTTGATGTTGTAGGGGTTCAGGCTGAACTTGACCCGGTTCAGATCGGCGATCAGCGCTTCGCTGCCCATGGCCAGGCCCAGCCGCGCGCCCGCCAGGCTGCGGGACTTGGAAAAGGTCTGCACCACCAGCAGGTTGTCGTACTGGCGGATCAGCGGCACGCAGCTTTCGGCCCCGAAATCCACATACGCTTCGTCCACGATCACCACATTGTCCGGGTTTTCGCGCAGGATCATCTCGATGTCGGCCCGGGGCAGCGCCAGCCCCGTGGGGGCATTGGGGTTGGCAATGATGATGGTCTCGCCCAGCGCGCAGTATTTGACCGGGTCCAGCGTAAAATCTTCTTCCAGCGGGATCACATGGCTGGGGATGTGCATCAGCCCGGCCCACACCTTGTAGCAGCCGTAGGTCACATCCGCATAGGCCACCGGATGCGTCTCATCGCAGAACGCCCGCAGCGCGAAAAACAGGTTTTCGTCGCTGCCGTTGCCCGGCATGATCTGCGCGGGGTCCAGGCCGTACCGGGTGGCCGCTGCCTGCAAGAGGTTCTGGCAGGCCGGGTCAGGGTACAGCCGCAGGCGCCCGGTCTCGTCGGCGTTCAGCGCCTCGGTGACCCAAGGCGAAGGCGGGTAGGGATTTTCGTTGGTGTTCAGCTTGATGTACGGCTGGTCCTGCGGCTGCTCGCCGGGGGTATAGGGCTGCAGGCTTTCCAGCGTAGGGGTGAGAAAACGGCTCATGGGCAGGTCTCCTCCTTATGCGGCGCGGCAGGCTCTGCCGGCCGGCGGCGTGCGGGCGTCAGGTGTCCGCGGTTTCGCAGCGGATGGTCACGCTTCTTGCGTGGGCATGCAGGCCCTCGCGCTCGGCAAAATCGGCGATGCGGGGGGCCACCTCGCCCAGCGCTTCGCGGGTGTAGTAGAGAAAGCTGGACTTTTTGACAAAATCGTCCACGCCCAGCGGGCTGGAAAAGCGGGCCGTGCCGCTGGTGGGCAGGGTATGGTTGGGGCCGGCGAAGTAATCGCCCAGCGCTTCGGGCACATGCCGGCCCAAAAAGATGCTGCCCGCGTTTTTGATCTCGTTGAGCACGGCGAACGGGTCGTCCACACACACTTCCAGGTGCTCGGGCGCGATGATGTTGCACGCCTCGATGGCCTTGTGCAGATCACTGCACAGGATGATCTTGCCGTTGTCGTCCACGCTGGCGCGGGCAATGGCCGCCCGTGGCAGCTGAGGGATCTGCACTTCCAGTTCGGCCTGCACCGCCTTGGCCAGCTCCGGGCTGTCGGTGACCAGCACCGGGCTGGCCAGCTTGTCGTGCTCGGCCTGGCTGAGCAGGTCGGCGGCCACCCACGCGGGGTTGCACCCGCCGTCGGCCAGCACCAGAATTTCGCTGGGGCCGGCGATCATATCAATGCCCACCTTGCCGAACACCTTGCGCTTGGCGGTGGCCACATACACGTTGCCCGGGCCGACGATCTTGTCCACGGCAGGCACGCGGGCCGTGCCGTAGGCCAGCGCAGCCACCGCCTGCGCGCCGCCGGTCTTGAAGATTTTGGTCACGCCCGCGGTGGTAGCCGCCGCCAGGATCACCGGATTCACCTTGCCGTCGCGGCCGGCGGGGGTGGTCATCACGATCTCGGCCACGCCCGCCACCTTGGCGGGGATCACATCCATCAGCACCGTGCTGGGGTAGGCCGCCGTGCCGCCGGGCACATACACGCCCGCCTTTTCGATGGGGGTATATTTCTGCCCCAGCACCACGCCGGGCTGGTCGTTCACCACAAAGTTCCTGTGCACCTGCCGGCGGTGGAACGCTTCGATGTTGGCAGCCGCCATGCGCAGCGTTTCGAGGAAATACGGCTCCATGCCAGCCAGGGCCTCGTCCAGTTCGGCCTGCGTCACCTGCAGCGTGTCCTCGGTCAGGTCAGCGCCGTCAAACTTTTTGGCGTATTCCACCAGCGCCGCGTCGCCGCGGGCGCGCACATCGGCAATGATGGCGTCCACCACATCCTCCACGTTTTTTTCGGCGCGCAGGTCGCGGTTCAGGATTTCTTCCGGCCGCAGCTTGTCAAATTCATAGATACGGATCATTGTTCGGTCACCTCGCGCAGCTTGCGCAGCATTTCGTTGATCTGGGCGTTTTTGAACTGGTAACTGGCGCGGTTGGCGATGAACCGCGCCGAGATGGGCATAAATTCGGTCACGACCTCCAGGCCGTTTTCCCGCAGGGTGGTGCCGGTCTCCACAATATCCACGATCACATCCGAAAGCCCCAGAATCGGGGCCAGCTCGATGGAGCCGTTCAGCTTGATGATGTCGATGTCCCGCCCGATGGAGGCATAGTAGCGCTTGGCGATCTGGACGAACTTGGTGGCCACCCGCACCGGGCGGCCCGGGTCGTCCACATAGCCCCTGGGAGCGGCCACGCACATGCGGCACTTGCCCAGATGGGTGTCCAGCAGCTCGTACACATCGGGGCCGGCTTCCTCCAGAATGTCCTTGCCCACGATCCCCACATCGGCCGCGCCGTGCTCCACATAAATGGCCACATCGCTGGGCTTGACCAAAAAATACCGGATGCCCGCCTCGGGGTTTTCCACCACCAGCTTGCGGGTGGCGTTGTAATCCTCGGCGCAGCCGTAGCCCATACCCGCCAGCAGAGCATAGACCTTATCGCCCAGGCGGCCCTTGGGCAGAGCCACATTGACCATCGTGCGGCGGGGCTGCTGCTGCAACGGCGGCGGCGGGGCGTCCAGCCGGTCCATTTCGTCCAGATACAGCGCAAAGCCCACCGCGCTGGCCCCGGGCGTGAACTTGCGCATTAACAGGTCGTACTGCCCGCCCTTGAGCAGCGGCCGGGGCGCGCCTGCCGCGTAGCCCTGCAGAACCAGGCCGTTGTAATACTCCATGTCGCCGGCCAGGCTCAGATCCAGCCGCACCCGGCCGCCTGCCGCGGCCACCGTACCTGCCAGCGCCTGCAGCTGGGCCACAGCGGCGCGCATGGCGTCGTTCTGCGCCAGGGCCGCGGCGCGGGCCAGCGTTTCGGCATACGGGCCGGACAGCCCCAGCAGCGCGCCCAGTGCCTGGGCCTGCCGCGGGCCCAGCCCGCAGGCCAGCGCCGCCGCGTGCAGGCCGTGGGCGTTTTTGCTGCGCAGCATTTCCAAAAGGCCGGCCCGGGCGGCCGGGGCCGCGCCGCATTCGTCCAGCAATCCGGTGATGTAGCCCATGTGGCTGATCTCCAACACAAAATCCTGGCAGATATACCCAAGGGACTCCAGCGCCAGACGCACTGTTTCGGCCAGCTCGGCTCCGGTCACGGCGCCCAGCATTTCCAGCCCCATCTGGGCGATCTCCTTGAAAGTGTGGCTTTCCGCCGAGGGGCGGTAGACGTTTTCGTTGTAGTAGTATTTGAGCGTGCGGCCCGGGGCGGGGCGGGCGTTTTTGGCAATGCTCAGCGTTACGTCCGGCTTTAAGGCCAGCAGCCGCCCGTCCAGATCGGTAAAGGTAAGCACCTGTTCCGACGACAAAAAGCTGCGGTTGGCCTGATACAGGCCATATTCCTCAAAGCGGCTCATCTGGTATTTGCGGCAGCCCGCGGCCTCGTACAGCGCGCGCAGCTCCAGCGCGGCCCGTTCCCGGGGCTGCAGCATCGAGAGGGACAATTCCATGCAGGCGATCTCCTTTTTGGGGGGCAGCGCGCCCCGCCATTTTCCATTTTTCGGCACACACGTTGGTTTGCAAAAACTCTTACTAGCAGATAGTATACTTTATCCTGCTAAAGTTGTAAAGTGCGCGACTGCCGATTTCCACCATTTTTTGCCCGCCGAAACTGTGCGAAATAACGGCAAGCGGGCCGCCCTGCCCCGGCGCGCAGGCACCCGCCGCCCCGGCCAGGCTGCCGGACCACGAGG
>CAMFSB010000031.1 GCA_945982465.1 uncultured Faecalibacterium sp.
CGGCCCCCGCCGCTGGCAGGCGTGCTGCGGCGGGGCGGCCAGCGGCCTGGTGGAGCCGCTGGGCGCGCTGCTGGCGCTGCTGCTGGCCGGCTGGGTGGCGCCCGCCATGCCCTGGCTGATGGCGATGGCGGCGGGCGCCATGGTGTGCGTCACCGCGCAGGAGATGATCCCGGCGGCGGCCGGGGAGGGGCGCAGCGGCGTGGTCAGCGTGATCCTGGGCTTTGCTCTGATGATGGCCATGGACGTGGCGCTGTAACGCGGCGCCCCGTGCACGCAAAACGACCGGGCCCCGCGGGGCCCGGTTGTTTTCTATACCGGGTCGCCAGGCAGAACTGCCTGCTCCAGTTCCAGCAGGCCGCGCTTGACTTCCAGCCCGCCGGCAAAGCCGGTCAGGGCGCCCGACGCGCCGATCACCCGGTGGCAGGGCACGAGAATGGCAATGGGGTTGCAGTGGCAGGCCCCGCCCACCGCCCGGCTGGCTTTGGGCCGGCCCAGCGCCGCGGCCAGCTGGCCATAGGTGCGCGTCTGCCCGTAGGGGATGCGGCGCAGTTCGGCCCACACGGCTTTTTGGAAGTCGGTGCCCTGCGCGCGCAGCGGCAGGTCAAATTCGGTGCGGGTGCCGGCAAAGTATTCGTTCAGCTGCCGTTCTGCTTCGGCCAACAGCGGCGTGGGGCACCCCCCGCGGGGCAGGGCTTCTGGCGCGGGCGCCGCCCCAGCGCAAAAGTGCAGCCCGGTGAGGAAGCCGTCCTCCTCGGTCAGGCAAAGCAGGCCGACGCCGCTGCCGCAATACCAGATGTGCATTCTGCCTCCTCCTTGCCCGTGTGGAAAACCCGCCCCGCGCGGGGCAGGCAAAACGGCGGGGCGTTATCGCCCGTTTTGGGCAAACAGCCGTTCCAGATCGTAAAAAAGGTCGTGGGGCAGCATGCCGTACTGCCCCAGCCGGGCGGCTGCGCTGTCGGCGGCGGCCCCGTGCAGCCAAACTGCGCAGGCGGCCGCGTCAAAGGCGTCCAGCCGCGCGGCCCGCAGGCCGGCGGGCAGGCCGGCCAGGTCGCCGCCGCTGCCGCCGCGTGCCAGCCCCGCGTTGCCGGTGGTGTTTTTGTACAGCCGGCCGTCCGGCGCGGCGATCAGCGTGCGGTGGCCCTTGAGCACCAGCACGCACCCGTTGGCCCGGGCGTAGCCGGCCGCCAGCCCCTCGCGCTCGGCGGCGATCTCGTCGGCGGTAAGGCCGGTCAGCCGGGCCATCTCGCCCGGGTGAGGCGTCAGCACCAGCGGCGCGCCGTTCTGCGGCCGGGGCAGAGGGGCTGCGTGCTCCGGCCCTGTCAGGGCCGCGGCGGCGTTCAGGCCGTCCGCGTCCAGCAGCACCGGGCATTCGGCGGCCTGCACGAGAGCCTGCACCAGTGCGGCGGTGTCCTCGCTCATGCCCAGCCCCGGGCCGATCAAAAGCGCGGTGCACCCGCGCGCGGCGTCCAGCAGCAAAGGCAGGCTTTCGGCCCCGATGCCGCCCGCCGCGCCGGCGGTGCAGGGCAGGCAGCAGCACTCGGGCAGGCGGGGCAGAATGCCCTGCAGCACCGGCTCCACGGAAGCCAGCGTCACCAGGCCCGCGCCGGTGCGCAGCGCGCCCTCCACCGCCAGCGCCGCCGCGCCCCGGTAGCGGGCCGACCCGGCCACGACCAGCAGCCTGCCGTAGCTGCCCTTGTGGCTTTCGGGCCGGCGGGGCGGCAGCTTTTCAAAAACCTCCTGTGCGGCCAGTGTCTGGGCCATTGCGATCCCTCCGTTCAAAGCTGAAAATTCGGGCGCGGCCCTCGCGCGGCCGCCCCGAAGGTGGTATACTGTGGGCAGGGGCCGCCCCGCAGACGGCGGGGTGGCTGCCGGTTCCATCATAACATAAAAGATTTTGTAAAAAAAGGGGGAGTTGCCATGGTCGAAGCGTTGGAACGGATCCTGGCCAAAAGCAGGCGGATCGTGTTTTTCGGCGGGGCGGGGGTATCCACTGAAAGCGGCATCCCGGATTTCCGCAGCGTGGACGGGCTGTACCACCAAAAGTACGCCTACCCGCCCGAGGTGATCCTGAGTCATTCGTTCTGGGAGGCGCAGCCCGAGGAATTTTATAAATTCTACCGTGACAAGCTCATTGTAAAAAACGCAAAGCCCAACGCGGCCGTGGTGTGGCGGGCGCGGGTGGTGGCGCTGGGCGCGCTGATTGCCGTGGTCTCCCAGAACATCGACGGCCTGCAGCAGGCCGCCGGCAGCAAAACGGTGTACGAGCTGCATGGCTCCACGCTGCGCAATTACTGTACGCGCTGCGGCAAATTCTTTGATGCGGACTTTATCGCGAACAGCACGGGCGTGCCCCGCTGCACCGAATGCGGCGGCATTGTAAAGCCGGATGTGGTGCTGTACGAAGAAGGGCTGGACGAGCAGACCCTGACCGGGGCGGTCCGGGCCATCCGCAATGCCGATACCCTGATCGTGGGCGGCACCAGTATGGTGGTTTACCCGGCGGCGGGCCTGGTGGACTATTTCCGCGGCGACGAGCTGGTGGTCATCAATATGCAGCCCACCCGGGCCGACCGGTCGGCCAGCCTGTGCATCGCCGCACCCATCGGCAAAGTGCTGGACCCCGAAACGCCGGTGGAACTGTAAAAACGCCGCCGTAAAACGCCCGGTTTCGCGGCGATCCCGGCATACAATGGGCAGTGTAAAACTATCCATGCCGGGAGGAACCTGAAATGATCGAATTGTGTGAACGCGCGGTGCAGCCTGTGCAGGCGCGCCGCTTTTCTGCGGAGGAATTCTGCAGCCTGGCCCAAACCGAGGCCGGCAGCCTGTACCGCCCCCGCAGCGAGGTGCTGCGGATGCTGGCGGTGGGCGAGGCCTTTGGGCTGTGCGCCGCCGGCAGCCGGCCCGATACCGCTATGCTGGTGCTGCCGGCCGAAGCCGATGTTTCGGTGGCGGCCGCGCTGCGGGAGGTGTACGGCCGGGCGCCGCGCCGCCGCGGCTTTGTGTTCACGCCGCCGGTGGGCGGCACCGCCGCGGACGCGCAGTGCCTGCTGCAGGCGGCCATGGCGTATGTGCGCCGCCGTGTGCCGGGCTGCCCGGTGTGGGCGGTGCTGGAGTGCACGCCCGAGACGGAACAGCTGGTGCCGGCGTACCTGGCGCAGGGCTTTGCGCTGCGGGCGCTGCGGCCGCTGAACAGCCTTTCGCCCTGCTACATCTTTTCGGCCGCTTCGCTGGAAGAAAGCGGCGAGGGCGTCTGGGTGGCGTTGTCGGACGCAACGCACCTGGCGCTGCTGCTGTGCCGGGGCTGGGCGGCTGTGGCCAGCCGCATCACGCCCGAGGGCTGCGCGCTGCGCGTGGTGCCGGTGTAAAAACAAAACAGGGCCCTGCGCGCAGCAGGGTACCGTCAGAAAAGGAAGTAAAAACCATGAAGCTTGTGATCCTGGAAAGCTATGCCATCCACGAAAACGACCTGGACTGGGCCGAGGCGCGCCGGCTGGTGGGGGATGTGACCGAATACGCGCGCACGGCTCCCGGCCAGATCGCCGAGCGCATCGGCGGGGCGGAGCTGGTCATCCTGAACAAATGCCGCATTGACGAGCAGGTGCTGCGCCAGTGCCCGAACCTGCAATGGATCGGCATCACAGCCACCGGCACCGACAACGTGGATCTGGCGGCCTGCCGCCGCCACGGCGTGGCGGTGGCCAACGTGCCCGGCTATTCCACCTACAGCGTGGCCCAGCTTGCTTTCAGCCTGCTGCTGGCGGTGTGCCAGTGCGCCGAACGGTACAACCGGGCGGTGCAGGCGGGCTGCTGGCAGCTGGATGTGCCTGCAGAGTATGCGCTTTTGCCCCAGAGGGAGCTGTACGGCAAAACGCTGGGGGTGTTCGGCTATGGCAGCATCGGCCGTCAGACGGCCCGCATCGGCCGGGCGTTCGGCATGCAGGTGCTGGCCTGCACCCGCACGGTGCGGCCGGAGTATGCCGCCGACGGGGTCGAATTTGTCGATTTCGACACGCTGCTGCGCTGTTCGGACGTGCTGAGCCTGCACACTCCCGCAACGCCCCAGACGCGCGGCGTCATCTGCGAGGCCGCGCTGGAGCGCATCAAGCCGGGCTGCATTCTGCTGAACACCGCCCGGGGCGCACTGGTAGACGAGGCGGCGGTGGCGGCGGCCTGCCGCAGCGGGCGGCTGTCTTTTTACGCGGCGGACGCGGCGGTTACCGAGCCGCTGCCGGCTGACAGCCCCCTGCGGGGCGTGCCCAACATCCTGCTGACTCCGCACATCGCCTGGACCACGGCCGAAGCGCTGGCGCGCCTGGCCGCCATCACCACGCAGAACCTGCGCAGCTTTTTGCAGGGCAGCGGCGAGCATATCGTGAACCCGTAACAAAAGCACCGCCCCGCACGGCAAACGCCGTGCGGGGCGGTTTTTATGCGAAGCGCGCCCGGGCCGGCCCTTTGGGGCAAAGCCCGGCCCGGTGCGGCGCGGCGCGATCAGTCGATGGTGGGCTGGGTACGGCCCACGCCCAGCACCGAGGTGGAGATCTTTTTCCAGGTGTTGCAGCCGCAGACGCCGTCAGCTGTCAGGCCGGTGCGGCGCTGGTAGGAGATCACGGCTCTTTCGGTCATGGAGCCGAAAATGCCGTCGATGCGGGTGCCGGTCTGGTAGCCCAGCGTGGAAAGCGCGTCCTGCAGGATCATCACATAGGTGCTGCGGCTGCCGCGGCGCAGCGTGGGATAACCGCTGGTGGTGCCGCTGCATGCGGGCGTGCCGTAGCGGCGGTCAAAGTGCACCCAGGTGGGCGTGTCGGCCAGCGGCTCCACATAGCCCCAGGCTCCGCTGTTCACGGCCGCTCTGTGGATGGCCCGGCGGGCGCTGCTGCCCTGGCCCTGGCCCACGTCAAAGGCCACGCCCGCGTAGTGCTGGCTGCGGGTGCCGTGGCCGCCCTCCCAGATGCGGCGGAACGCATACCCCACATGGATGGGACCGCCGTAGGTGCGGCGGGTCAGGTTCCAGGCGGACATGGCCGCCGTGGTGGTCCACAGCGTGGAGCTGCTGGATGCGCCGCGGAACTCCTTTACCGTCAGCGTATTGGTGGTACTGTAGGGCATGGGGTCGTTTTCGTTCAGATTTGCGTAGGTATAGATCTTGTTTTCAAAGGCGTCATACACCAGAACACGTGCCATTGCAGCTGCCTCCTTGTGCGGCTTCGCGCAGTACGTTCCAGGTGGCGCGGTCCACCACGCCGTTGGGCGAAAGCCCGGCGTCGGCCTGCACCTGAGTGATAAAGCGCGTTTCTTCGGGGCCAAAGGTCCCGCCTTCGTCGGTAAATTCGTCGGGACAATACAGCTCGGCCAGCCGGTTCTGCCACTGCTGGATCTGCATCACATGGGCGCCGGCGCTCTGTTCGGCCGAGGCAAACTCGGGGTAATCGTTGGAGATCGTCAGCAGGTCGGTGGCCGGGGCGTTCGCCAGCAGCGCCAGGCTGAGTGCCTCGGCGGCAAACCAGGTGGCCTCGTTGACAACGCCGGTGGCCGGCAGCTCCAAAAGCTGCTGCAGGCTGCGCACCGAAAGGGCGGTGTTTTCGTCAAACACAGCGGTGACGCCAAAGCTCTGCACGGAATCAAAGTAGTAGGAGATGCGGTCGATCAGCGTGGTAAAATAGGCCACGTCCGCGCCGGTGGAGCCGATCGTCAGCGGCGTGCCGGGGTAGGGCCGCCGCGTGATGGTGATCACCGGGCCGGACAAGCGCAGCCTGGACGCCAGCGAATACAGGGCGTCCCAGGTGGCCTGGCCCACGATGCCGTCCACCGTCAGCCCTGCAAAGCGCTGGAACGCCCGCACGGACGCCTCGGTGGCCGCGCCAAAGCTGCCGTCGATGGCTACGGCGGGAATGGCGCTTTCGTACGCTGACACCAGATACAGGTAGAACTGCAGCTCGCGCACTGCCGTGCCGGTGGAGCCTAGGCGCAGCGTGCCGGGGAAGTCGCCCGGCCGCAGCGAGGCGTCCAGCAGGTCGTTGGCGATGCCGTTGTACACCTCGTACAGCTTGTTCCAGGTCAGCTGGCCCACCACGCCGTCGGCGGTCAGGCCGAAATAATTCTGGAAGCGGATCACCGCGTTGCGTGTGCCGGCGCCGAAAATGCCGTCTACCGACAGATCCAGCAGCGAGGAATAGGTGCTGCGGGCGATCTTGAGCCAGAACTGCACCAGCTTGACGTTGTTGCCGGTATCGCCCTGGCGCAGCGGCGTGCCCGGGTACTTGTTGGGCGTGCCGATGTCGCTTTGGACGCTCTGGTACTGGGCATACACGGCGTCCCAGGTGGCCTGGCCCACGACGCCGTCCACCGTCAGCCCGAACCGCGTCTGGAACGCCCGCACGGCAGCCTCGGTGGCCGCCCCGAAGACGCCGTCCACGGTCACGCCGGGCAGGTCGGAATAATACTGCGCCAGTGTGCTCAGCCAGAACTGCAGCTGTTCCACGCTGCTGCCCGTCGAGCCGCGCCGCAGCGTCACGCCGCCCCAGGTGCCGTTGGAAAGCGTGCCCTCGGAGGTCTCGCCCTCGCTGGTCAGCTCGGCCAGGCGCTTAACGGAGACGTAGATGTAGCTGATCTTATACCAGGTCTGCCGGCCCACCACGCCGTCGGCGGTCAGGCTGAACTGCCGCTGGAAGCGTTTGACCGTTTCGGTCATGGCGGAGCCGAACACGCCGTCCACGGTCAGCATGCCAAAGGATGGGTAATCCTTGGTGATGCGGTTCAGCTGGCGCTGCAGCATGAACACGTTGGGACCGGAATCGCCCTGCCGCAGCGGGGTACCCGGGTAGCTCCGGGGGATGGACTGGATGTTTGTGGTGCGGATGATCTCGATGTCGTTGCCGTAATAGTTTTTCAAAATCTGCAGCGCGTTCATGCCCTGGTTGGCCAGCGTCACCGTGCCCCACTGCTTCAGCCCCGGGCAGGTAACGGTCTTGCCATCGCAGTATTCGGTGTAAAATGGGTTGACTGTGCCGACTTTGCGCACATAAGTGTTGAAGATATCGTCGGTCAGGCGCACCATCACGTCAAACACGGTGCGGCCATGCACATAATACTGGTCGTAGCTGGTGGAATTGGTGATGTTGTAGCTGTAGCCCTTGCTGGGGTACCATTCGGTGTAAATGCGGTTCAGCGCCAGGCTGATCTGGCAGTGGATGTTGGCGCGCAGGGCCTGTTCCGGCCAGGTGGGATAAACCTCGCTGGAAGCTACGTTGGCAATGTAATTGCGGAACGAGACCGTCACGTTCTGGGCCGAGGCCGCCGGCTTGCCCAGATGGACGGTGATGTTGGTGGGCACCACCACTTCGTTCAGCACGAAGGGGGTGACGATGCAGTCGTCGATGGGGGCGGGGCCGCTGCCGCCAGTGCCCGCAAACAGCGAGTGCACAGGGATCACCACCGGGTCGTAGGCCAGCGGCTGGATCTCGCCCTCGCTGGTGACCATTTCCAGCTGCGCCAGCGTTACCTGGCCGGAAAAGATCTGCACACCCTCGATCTCCACCGGGCGGTAGCCCACCTTGCGCGCAATGATCGAACAGGTGGAGTAGGGCAGCACCGTGGAATTGTTTTCGTCCAGCGAGTAGCGGCAGTCGGGCGCGTCGATCCGGATATCGGGGGCGTTGCCCTCGTCATCGGTGATGATCGTCCGTTCAAAGTCACTTCCTGTCACCACCACGGTGACCTGCGGCACAGGGCCCGAAAGCCGTGCGCCAAAACTTTGTTTTTGTTGTATATAGATTTCTTTGGATTTTTCTCATTTAATGAATATATGGGGTCTTATCTTTAACCTATTCAGTCGGCGGCGGGCTTGACACCGCCGCGCGGCGCGCGGTATATTGGTTTTGGCAGGCGGCGGCGCGCCCCGGCCCCGGGCAAAAAAATGCCGCGGGGCAAAGCCCCGCGGCAGAAAGACCGACGAACTACAGGCACAGCGGGCAGACCGGGCGTTACTCCGCCTTGGCGGCCGCATCGGCCAGCTGGCGCAGGTATTCCAGGTTCTGGGCCAGCTTATCACGGGTGGATTCCTCGTTGGAGAAGTCCTCAATGGATATGGTGCCGTCGTAACCCATTTTGGCCATGATCTCAAACAGGCGCTTCAGGTTGGCCATGCCCTTTTTCAGCGGCGTCCAGGTGCGCTTCCACTTGCAGGCGCCCAGCTCGTCCATGCCGTCCGGGGCCAGGATGCCGTTTTTGATGTGGATGTGCGCCAGATACGGGCCCAGCAGTTCAAAGCTCTTCTGGTATTCCTCAAAGCCTTCGTTGACCATGTTGCCCGGGTCAAAGATCAGGCCGTAGTGGGCGGGGTCCAGCCCTTCCAGCGCGCGGTAGGCGGCGCTGGGGCTGGCGATCATGGTGTCCATGTGGATCTCCAGCACCAGCTTCACATCGTTTTCGGCCAGGGCCGGCGCCAGTGCCAGCAGGTTTTTGCGCATGTCGGCAAACAGTTCCGGGTAGGGCTTTTCCGCCTTGGCAGGGTCGTAGGGCACCAGGCCCGCCCGCACCTGGTGGCAGCCGATGGACCTGGCGGCCCGCAGCACGGCCAGCAGGTTTTCGGTGTCGCTGAGGGGCAGGTAGGTGGTCAGGCCAAAGATCTCCAGCCCGGCGGCGTCGCACAGGCGCTTGGCGCGGGCCGCTTCGTTGGCGATGTCGCGCACTTCCAGCGTGCTTTTGTTGTACGCCCAGTAGCGGAACGCGAACGGCACATTGGCCGGTTCGCTGGCGGGCATTTCGGCCACGCGCCATTCCACACCGTCATAGCCCAGCTCTTTCAGCAGCGCCACCGACTGTTCCACGTCGTATTCCGGCATGCTGACCGAAAAAACACCAAATTTCATATAAATCGACTCCTTTTTCGTATAAATTTCCCGTTTTGTGGGGCGAAATGCCCAATTCTGGTTTCATTATAGCAAATGCGGGCCGGGATTACAATGGCCCGTCAACATAGCAGCAAAAGGAGAGAATCATGATGCAGGCAACCATCCGCAACGAATTTCTGACCCTGACGGTCGATACCCACGGCGCCGAGCCGGCCAGCGTGAAAAACGCCGCCGGGCAGGAGATGCTCTGGCAGGCGGACCCCGCGGTGTGGCCGCGCCGCGCGCCGGTGCTGTTCCCCTGGACGGGCAAGCTGGTGGGCGGGGCATTCACCCACAACGGCAAGGCCTACCCCGGCGGGCAGCACGGCTTTGTCCGTGATCTGGAGCACACGCTGCTCAAGGCCGAGGGCAATACGCTGGTCATGGAGCTGCGCGCCGGCGAGCAGACGGCCCAGCGCTTCCCGTTCGACTTTACCTTTACCAGCACCTTTACGCTGGAGGGCAAAACCGTACACCACACGCTGACGGTGTGCAACAACGGCGCCGAACCCATGCCCTTTGGCATTGGCTACCACCCGGGCTTTGTGGTGCCGTTTGACGACGCCCACACTACCGAGGACTACGAGTTCCGCTTTGATACGACCGAAAGCCCGGTTATTCTGGACACCCACCCGGGCGGCCTGCTCAACGGCAAGTGCGGCTATGTGTGGAAAAACACCAGCGTCATCCCGCTGACGGACGAGCTGTTTGCCAACGACAGCTTCTGCATGGCGGGCCTGCGCTCGGCCACGCTGGGCATTTACGAAAAGGACACGGGCAAAAATGTGACCTGCAAGATCGCCGGCTATCCGTATACGCTGATCTGGAGCGCGCCTGCAAAGCCGGTGCGGTTTGTGTGCATCGAGCCGTGGCGCAGCCTGCCCGGCGCCGAGACCGACAGCCAGGAATGGGCCGACCGCGCCGCCGCCGCTGTGCTGGCCCCGGGCGAACGCTATTCCACCACCCTTTCCACCACCTTCGACCGCTGACCGGCCTGGGCCGAACAGACCGGCCGCCCGGTGTTTTACCGGCCCGGCAAGCGTGCCGCCGCAAAAAACAAGCCGCCGCCCCGTAGGGGGCGGCGGCGTTTTTTGGTTGGCTGCTGTGGCTGCGCGGGCAGGCTTAATATGCGATGCCCCACACCACCATGCTCTGGGCGGGTCTGCCGCAGCAGGGGCACACATCCGAGATCTGCTCCTGCTCAAAGGGCATGCACCGGCTGGAAAGCCCGGCCTCTTCCTTCATTTTCAGCTCGCATTCCAGCGCGCCGCACCACATGGTTTTGATGTAGCCGGTCTTTTCGGCGGCCTGACGCTTCACCTCGTCAAAGCTGGCGGCGGCGCAGGTGCGGGCCTCGCGGTTTTTCAGCGCCCGGTCGTACAGATCGCGGGTCAGCTCGGCCAGCAAAGCGGGGATGCGGGTCTCCAGCTCGTCCAGGCTGCAGAAAATCTTTTCGCGGGTGTCGCGGCGCACCAGCACGCACTGGTTCTTTTCGATGTCCTTGGGGCCCAGTTCCAGGCGCAGCGGCACGCCGTTCATTTCCCACTGGCTGAACTTCCAGCC